>JAVEEE010000326.1 GCA_030840615.1 Frankiaceae bacterium
GATGGGTTGCCCGACGTACATGTTGAAGAAGTAGCCGAGTCCCAGGCAGGCGGCCAGGATCGGGTTCATCACGCTGTTGACGTTGTAAGGGCACAGGTAGGGCAGCCCGAAGACCAGCACGTCGCTCTGCCCGTCGACCTCGACGAGCTGCTGGCGGTGGACGCGTTGCAACGTCTGGTCGTGCACCGGCTCCACCGCCCCGGCGCTGATGCCGGTGACGGCGTAGGGCGCTTCCATCGAGTGGAAGAGCTTGCGTCGCGCCTTCGCGGGCAACAGGTCGATGCCACGCTTGGCGCCGAGGAACGTCGCCTGGTCGCGCAGCGACCACTCCCACTCGCGCTTGGTGAGGAAGCCGTACTGCGACGGGAACGCGTCGTTGTTGAGCGACGTCTCGATCTGGAACACCTTCACGTGCTCGTTGACGACGCGTCCCATCCGCCACGCCGAAGAGTGCAGCTGTGAGTGCTTGTGGTCCATGAATGAGCGTGACTGGACCATCGTCTGACTGTTGTGGTGGTGCCGCAGCGAGTTGTACGACGCCAGACCGATCGCCGTCGACTTCCAACCTCCGTCCATGGCGACGAGGTTGACGTTGACGTAGACGAGCAGGTCCGATTCGGCGGCTCGCTTGGAGATCTCTACGTCTTCGTTCTGGTCGGTCATGCCGAGATGGCTGAGGTTGGCGCGGTCCTCGGCGTCGAAGTTGACAAGGTTGTCGGGCCAGAACGACCGGAAGACCCGCTCGCCGACGACCGCCTTGAGCTCGTCCGCCGTCATCCGTCGATGCAGCGCGTTGGCTGCGATGAGCTGTACGTCGTCGACGCCGGCGCGAGCCGCGTGCTCGAGGACGTGTTCGATGATGCGTTGGCGGATGTCGGGCTTGCGCATCGGTGGCAGCGGCAGCGAAAGATCGTCGAATGCGATCGTCAGCCGCATCCCGGCGCGCAGCAGTTCGGGCAGCGGCTCGCTGTCCAATGGGTGCAGCAGGGCGTTCTCGATCTCCTCGTCGACGTCGACGACGCCGGGCAGCGACTCCGGCGGATAGACGACGCGGCTACCGAGCGGGAACTCCTGCAGCCGGAACGACTCGCCGGAGTGCACGAGCAACGGCGGCGTGCGTTCATCGACGTCCAAGACGAAGCCGGGCCTGGACAATTACGCACTACTCCTCAGGTCGAACGCCACCTTGACCGTACCCAGCCGTCCCGCGTCACCCGCATGGTCGAGCGCCTCCCGCCACCGGGCGAGTGGATAAGCAACACCCAGCAGGCCGTCGAGCGGCGCCTGCGCAGCGAGCGACATCGCGACGTCGAAGGCGTCACCGGCGCTCGCGTAGGCGCCGGTCACCTCGAGCTCGCGGAACCACGCCGGTGTCAGATCGATGCTCTCCCCGGGTACGCCGGCCAGCAGCACCCGCCCGCCGGCACGCGTTGTGCGCAGCGCGGTGTCGACCGACACCCGGGAGCCCACCGCGTCGATGGCGACGTCGACCCCGCCGAGCAGGTAGGCAGGTCCGCGCTCGGGCTCCAGGCGAAGCGCGCGCGTCGCCCGTCGTACCCCTCCGACCACCTCGGCTGGCGAGACCACCTCGGTCGCACCGAACAGCCGGGCCAGCTCAGCTTGCCGTCGATGCTTCGCGACGACCGTGATGACGGCTGCCGGAGTCAGCTCCCGCAGGGCGAGAGTGATGAAGAGGCCGACGGCACCGGCACCGACGACCAGCACAGACTGACCGTCGCCGACAGCTGCGCGCCGGGCGGCGTGGACCGCGCATGCCATCGGCTCGACGAGCACGGCCCGCTGGTCGTCCAGCGCGTCGGGGACAGGATGCAGCTGCGACACGTGCGCCATCAGCTGACCGCTCCAGCCGCCACCGGTGTCGGCGCAGAACCCGGTCTGCAATCCGGGGGAGACATGGCCGACGGTCACCCGGTCGCAGCGGTTGCGCTGCTCCGTCCGACAGGACTCGCACGGGTCGAGACCACGGGCCGCACACGCCAGCACCGAGTCGAGCACCACGCGGGTGCCGGCCGGGAGGCCCGGGGCTTCGTCCATCGTCTCGCCCACCACCTCGTGGCCGGGCACGAACGGCATCGACACGAGAGCGCTGAGGTAGAGCGACGCGTGGCCGGACAAGGTGGCAAGGTCGCTGCCGCAGATGCCGGACAGTCGCGGACGCACTCGCACCCAGCCGTCGTGTCGGACCTGCGGCGGATCGTGGTGCACCAGCCGAAGCGGTGTCAGTGGACCGGCCAGCAGCCCGGGCAGGCGCCCGCTGACGGCACGCGCGGCGACGTAGCGCGGCAGCGACCGGTAGACCTCCAGGGCGTTGATCACGGGCGTCTCACCGGCGGGACGCTTCCAGGGTGCGGGCGCTGGGCGCCGCGGAATGCCAGGCCTCGACCGGCCACCGAAGACGTCGCGCGATCCGCGACAGCCTGATGTCCGGATCGACGGCCACGGCGTTGCCGACCGCACGCAGCAACGGCAGGTCACTGGCGGAATCGGCGTAGGCGTAGGAGGCGGAAAGGTCCCACCCCGCACTGGACGCACGATGGCGCAGCCAGGCCGCGCGTGCTTCGCCGACGAGCGGTGGCCGCAGGAGAAAACCCGTGCAGCGACCGTCGGCCGCGACCGCGAGCTCGGCCCCTACGATCTCGTCGAACAGGCTGGCGACGGGTCGGGTCAGCGGCACGATGGCCCCGGTGATCAGCACCGTGTGGTGGCCGGCCGCCCGGTGCTCTCGAACGGTGCGGATGGCTTGCGCCGACAGTCGTCCGAGCACGATGTCGGTCACGTGCTCGTCGACGATGCGCAACAGCTGCTCGTAGTCCGCGCCTTCGTAGCGCCGGTAGACGGAGCGGAGGAACGCCCCGCGGTCTCGACGTTCGGTCAACAGCCAGCGGGGGAGCGCCCGCGCGACATCGACGACTTCGCGGGTGCGGGCCGCACCGGAGAGCTCCGGCAACCGCAGCCACAGATATGACTCGATCACGTTCGACGACAGCAGCGTGCCGTCCATGTCGAACGCCGCTACGACACGTCCGCCGGCAGTGCTGCTGCCATTGAGCCCGCGCCGCGACGGTGGCCGACGCGTCGCACCGCCGGTCAGCGAGCGCAGCGTCGAGGTGACGGAATGCGTGTGCACGTCGCGGATGTAGTGCGGCCAGTCGATGTCGGCGGCGTCGAAGCCGAACGTTGCGGCGTCATCCGGGTGCAGCGACTCGTGCAGCTCCAGCGTCTTCGTGTCGGAGAACTGCAGCTCTGCTTCGGCGTAGGGGCGGTAGAGGTCGAAGTAGCGCCGCAGGAACTCGAGTCGCCGCTTCTGCCGGTCGAGTGACTGGGCCCAGCCGCGGCTGCGGTCCGAGCGCGGCAGATGAGTCACCAACCGGTCGGCCGACTTGTGCGCGCGCTCGCCGAGCCGGAGCAGCTGATCGACGCGCTCGGCTCCCGGCCAGTCCCACTCCGGCACCCGCACCGCACCCCGGTCGCGTTGTTCGAGTGGGTGCTCGGTGAAGTACTCCTTGACGAGCGCATGCAGGGTGTGGAAGCTCAGCGGGTTTCGTGCGCCTGAACAGATCGTGAAGTACGACGGGGAGCCTGGCTTCGGAGTCTGCGCGGCGGCCGCAAGGGTGGCGTTGACGACGTAGTCGATCGGGACGATGTCGATCGTGCTGTCCGGCACGCCGGGGAAGTCGGGCAGCTCGCCGCGGCCGTAGGCCAGGATGATCGGCTCCGCCATCTTGAAGCCCTCGATCCAGCCGGCGTAAGGCTGGGTGAGTGCACTCTCGATGATGCTCGGGCGCAGGATCGTCAGCGGAAGGTCGACGGCGGTCTGCTCGACGGCACGCTCGGCCATCGCCTTGGTGAACGTGTAGCAGTCGGTCCAGCCGAGAGTCCGCGCGCGTTCCCGCCCGGCATCGACGAGTCGCTTGGTGACCCAGTCGCGCCGGCGGGTCTCCGCATCGTCCGCAACGGCGATCGGCCCGCTGGTCCGATGCTCACGCTCGGCCTCACGCAGGAACTCACCGAGCTGCTCCGGCGTGCGGCTGGCGTCTTCCGCTGCAGTCCGGATGCGTTCGGCGGCGGCGGCTTCGGCGCGCCAGTCGACGGTGTGGTCGAGCGACCCCTCGGTGACGTAGCCCTCCCGCCGACCGGCGACGTAAGCCGTCGACACGTGGAGATAGTGCGGGTGACTGCCGCTGGCCTCGATGGCGGCGAGCAATGCGAGCGACCCGTGCAGGTTGGTGGCGAAGCCCTGGTCGATGGGCGGGTCGAACGACACCTCGCCGGCACAGTGCACGACGACGTCCAGGTCGCCGGGCAAGGCCGGCACGTTGGGGAGGTCGCCCTCGAGCACGGTGATGCGGGTGCCGACCAACGCGTCGACGGCCTCGTCACCGTCGCGGTCGCGCAGGCGTTGGAATGCCGGCTTCCGCAGCAGCTGCTCGACCCGCTCCTGCGCTCCGCTGCCACCACGGGCGCGGACCAGCACCACCAGCGCCGTCTCCGGCAGGTCGAACAGCACCCGCTCGAGCAGCGCCTCGCCGACGAACCCGGTCACGCCGGTCACGAGCAGCCGCTTGCCTGCGAGCGCCTCGGCGATCCTGGGACTGGCCACGATGGGGGAGTCTTTCACCCGCCGCCGGCGCCGGGCCAACGGGCGACCACCGCCGCGGTGCTCGCGAATGCCAGTGTCGGGAGGTCGGGCCGCCCGAAGAACTCGGCGCCGTCGCAGTCGTCGCCGTGCCGCGGCTCGCCGGCGATCCACTCCGCCGCGAAGAGGACGAACAGGGCACCGCCGTCCTCCGGCGGGTTGGCGAAGACGTCGATCACGTCACCGACGGCGACCTCGACGCCTGCTTCCTCGAAGGTCTCGCGTGCGGCGGCCGCTCGCGGCTCTTCGCCGGCGTCGACGTAGCCGCCAGGGAGCGCCCACGCGCCGCGGCCCGGGTTCATGAGCCGGCGGACCAACAGGAGCTTTTCCTCCCGAAAGACAGCGACGCCGACGCCGACCTTGGGATCGACGTAGTGGATGCGGCCGCACTCCGAGCAGGCACGCCGAGCGACGCCGTTGACCTCGAGGGTGGTCATGGCCGCACCGCAGGAGGCGCAGAAGCGCACCGCGTCCGGAGCCGTCGACACAGACGAGACGGTATGCCGGGCCAGATGTTCCGGTCGACAGCCCGCGGGAGCGTGCTTAGTGTCCGAGCTAACGAGCCTCGGGAGGATCGATGACCCGCATCCGAACGACAGTCGACGGCATGGTCTACGACGACGAGGTCGAGCCCAGGTTGCTGCTCGTCCACTACTTGCGCGACCGGCTGGGCCGCACGGGCACACCGATCGGCTGCGACACCTCCAACTGCGGAGCGTGCACGGTCCACCTCGACGGCAAGGCGGTGAAGAGCTGCAGCGTGCTGGCCGTCCAGGTCGACGGCCGCGACGTCACCACGATCCAGGGACTGGCGACCGGGGAGGGGGCG
>JAVEEE010000334.1 GCA_030840615.1 Frankiaceae bacterium
ACTGCACGCCACCGGCGCGATCGCGGTCGACATGGAGTCGGCCTGGATAGCGCCGACGGCTCGCACCCGCACGCTCGTGACGCTCCGCGTCGTGCTCGACACGGCCGAGCGCGAGCTGCACCATCCGCTGCGCACGGCGACGGGAGCCGCGCGTGCCTACCGCGCGCTGCGGCGCGCCTGCGAGCTGGCGGAGGGCTGGGCCAGCGCGCTGGGCGAGCGCGAGGTCGTGCTGGCGGCGCCGCGCGCGTCCTGCGCCGGCGTCGTGCGTGCGGTGCAGATGGTCGAGCAGGCGCTCGAGGAGCACGGCGCGCCGGTCTACGTGCGCAAGCAGATCGTCCACAACGCGCACGTCGTGCGGACGCTCGAGGAGCGCGGCGCGGTGTTCGTCGACGAGACCGACGAGGTGCCGGAGGGCGCCACCGTCATCTTCTCCGCCCACGGCGTGGCGCCGACCGTCCGCGAGGAGGCGGCGCGCCGGTCGCTGAAGACGATCGACGCGACCTGCCCGCTGGTCAGCAAGGTGCACAACGAGGCCCGCCGGTTCGCCGCGGACGACCTCGACATCGTGCTGATCGGCCACGAGGGCCACGAGGAGGTCGTGGGCACGACCGGCCACGCGCCGGACCGCATCCACCTCGTCGACGGCATCGAGGAGGCCGCGGCCGTGCAGGTGCGCGACCCGTCGCGGGTGGCCTACCTGTCGCAGACGACGCTGTCGGTCGACGAGACCGACGTCACGGTCGAGGCGCTGCGCAACCGCTTCCCGCTGCTGCAGGGCCCGCCCTCGGCCGACATCTGCTACGCGACGCAGAACCGCCAGGTCGCGGTCAAGGACATCGCGGCATCGTCCGAGCTGATGCTCGTCGTCGGGTCGGCCAACTCGTCCAACTCGGTGCGGCTGGTCGAGGTCGCCCTGGATGCCGGCGCCAAGTCCGCCCACCTCGTCGACGATGTCAGCCACATCGACGAGAGCTGGCTCGACGGAGTGCTGACGGTCGGCGTGACCAGCGGCGCATCGGTGCCGGAGTCGCTCGTGCACGACGTGTTGGCCTGGTTGGCCGAGCGCGGCTACGACGACGTCGACGAGGTGCTGTCGGCCGAGGAGACGTTGACCTTCGCGCTGCCGCACGAGCTTCGTCGCGACCTGCGCACCGGGCTCAAGGTGACGCCGGTCTAGACGTGACCCCGCTTAGCTGATGGCCCGGTCAGTCGTCGCCGGAATGTCCGCCAGCAGGCCGTAGTCCTCGGCCCGCTCGGCGACATCGCTGACGGGCGCGCCCACGGCCGGCCAGCCGACAGCCTCGGCCGCGGGAAGGGCGACGACGATGTGTGCCTCCTCGGCGGCGGTGACGAGCTCGGACGCGGCAAGTGGGCGGATCGCCTCCTCGATGGCATCCGGCGCGGCGAGCTCGACGTCAACGACCTCCAACGCGTTGAGTTTGCGCGCGGTCACCAGCACGTTCTTCTCGAACGATCCGACGGTCTTGTTGTAGTTGTCGACAGAGCTGGTCAGGGAACGGCCGAGCTTCGACATATGACCGCCCATGACGCCGAGTCGCTTGTAGAGCTCGCGACCGAGGTCGAAGACCTCGCGTGCATTGTCGGCGAGCGCGTCCTGCTGCCACGCGTAGGCGCAGGTGCGCAGCACCGAGATGAGCGTCGTGGGCGTCGCGATGTGCACGCGCTTGGCGAACGCGTCGTCGATGATCGCAGGGTCGCACTCGAGCGCGGCAGCGAGGAACGGGTCGCCCGGCACGAACAACACGACGAACTCGGGGGCCGGTGAGAACTGCGACCAGTAGGACTTGGCCGCGAGCTGGTCGACGTGGTTGCGCAAATGCTTGGCGTGCGCGTTGAGCCGCTCGTCACGCACGTTGTCGTCGGATGCGTCATGTGCTTCGAGGTAAGCGGCCAGGGTGACCTTCGAGTCGACGACGATGCTCTTGCCGCCGATGAGCTTGATGACCATGTCCGGTCGCAGCACCCCGTCGGTCGTCGAGACGCTGGTCTGCTCGGTGAAGTCACAACGGTCGGTCATGCCGGCGTATTCGACGCAGCGCTTGAGCTGGAGCTCGCCCCAGCGACCACGAGTCTGGGGCTTGCGCAGCGCGCTGACGAGAGCAGCGGTCTCGTGCTTGAGGTCTTCACCGGTACGACGGACGAACTCGATCTGGTCCTTGAGCGCCGCATGAGCCCCGGCCCGCGTCTTCTCGATCTCGCGCAGCTGCACCTCGACCTTGCCGAGCGTCTCGGTCAGCGGTGCGCCGGCTTGCTTGAACTTCGCGTCGGCCAGGTCGAGGAACTGGGCATTGTTCTTCTGCAGCGCGTCCTGCGACAGGCTGGCGAACGTCTCCTTGAGCTGGACCTGTGCCTGCTCGAGCAACGCCAGCTTCTCGACCGCCGAGGCACGCTCGCTCTCGAGCCTGGCGGTGGCGTCGGCGGCGGCCGCCTCGGCGCCGCGCAGCCGGGCGGTGAGCTCGTCCCGCTCGGCCCGGACGGTCATCGTCTCGCCCCGGGCGGCGTCACGCTCGGCGAGCGTGCCTGCGCTGCGCCCACGGGCGAGCGCCCAGCCCGCTGCGAAGCCGGCGGCGAGCGTGAGAAGAGCGATGATCACGGCGGCAACGTCCATGCTCAGCATGGTCGCCCGCGGGTCCGACAATTTCGGCGTACGACGCGCCCCCCAGCTCAAACGATCATGGGCTTGTCGGCGGACACACCCGGTGTGTCGGTGCCCAACTCCATGATCCTTTTGGAAGCGGGGGGATCGGGACCGCGACAATGGACGCATGGGACTGTCGATCGGGATCGTCGGGCTGCCGAACGTCGGCAAGTCGACGCTGTTCAACGCGCTGACGCAGAACGACGTGCTCGCCGCCAACTACCCCTTCGCGACGATCGATCCCAACGTCGGCATCGTCAACGTGCCGGATGCCCGCCTCGCCGTGCTGTCGGAGATGTTCTCCAGTGCCAAGACCATCCCCGCCACGGTGACGTTCGTGGACATCGCCGGAATCGTGCGGGGAGCCAGCGAGGGTCAGGGTCTCGGCAACAAGTTCCTCAGCCACATCCGCGAGGCTGACGCCATCTGCCAGGTCGTGCGGGTCTTCGCCGATCCTGACGTCACGCACGTCGACGGCCGCGTCGACCCGGCTGACGACATCGCCACGATCAACACCGAGCTGGTTCTCGCCGACCTACAGACGATCGACAACCGGCTCACCCGGCTCGAGCGCGACGCCAGGATGAAGCCCGAGAAGCGCGCCGAGCTCGTCGCCGTACAGGCGGCCCGCAAGGTTCTCGACGAGGGCCGGCCGGTCAGCAGTGAGCCGTCGCTCGATCGGGATGCCTTGCGCGAGTCGTTCCTGCTCACCGACAAGGCCTTCATCTACGTGTTCAACCTTGACGACACGGCCCTCGGTGACGACAGCCTGCGGGTCAAGCTTGCCGAGATGGTCGCACCGGCACCGGCAGTGTTCGTCAGTGCCAAGCTCGAGGCGGAGCTCATCGGTCTCGACGAGGCGGACGCCGTCGAGCTGCTCGGTGAATACGGGCAGCAGGAGTCCGGGCTGGCGATCCTTGCGCGCGTCGGTTTCGAGACCCTCGGGCTGCAGACCTACCTGACGGCCGGGCCGAAGGAGTCACGCGCCTGGACGATTCACAAGGGCGACACCGCGCCGCAAGCCGCCGGGGTCATCCACACCGATTTCGAGCGAGGCTTCATCAAGGCCGAGATCGTGTCCTACGACGAGCTCGTCGCGGCCGGATCGATGGCCGCAGCGAAGGCCGCCGGCAAGGTGCGCATCGAGGGCAAGGACTACGTGATGCAGGACGGCGACGTCGTGGAGTTCCGCTTCAACGTCTAGACGCAGCGGCAGCGGCGATCACCCACCGCGCGCCTGCGGTCAGTCGTCATCCGCTGGTTCGGGTTCGTTGGGGCACTTGGTCGAGCTCCCGGAAGTCCAGGGAAGCCGACAGCGCCGCGTCCGGGCTGTTTGCCGAGTTGAGCGCCAGCCGATCCTGCTGGGGCACCACTGGCTCCTAGGCTGAGCTTTCGTGCGGGCTACCCCGGTCGTCGTTGCGGCGGCCATCCTCGACGGCGATCCGCCGGCATTGCTCGCAGCGCAACGGGGGGGCCCTGCCGCGCTGGCCGGGAAATGGGAGCTGCCCGGAGGCAAGGTCGAAGTCGGTGAGACCGAGCAACAGGCGCTGGAACGCGAATGTCACGAGGAGCTCGACATCGTCATCGCCGTCGGCGAGCGGGCAGCCCCGGACATGCCGACCGTCGCCGGTGATGCGGTGCTGCGGACCTACTGGGCCCGACTGGTCGAAGGCTCGCCGCGCGCACTCGAGCACGCCGCGCTGCGGTGGCTGACTGCCGACGAGCTCGGCGACGTCGCCTGGCTCGCGGCCGATCTTCCGGTGATCGCCCAGATCCGTCACCGACTGCACTCGACGTAGCCTCTGCGCGTGATCACTGCTGACCGGCGAATGCTCCTCGTGCACGCCCACCCCGACGACGAGACGATCGGCACCGGCGCCACGATGGCCAAGTACGCCGCCGAAGGCGCCCACGTCACTCTCGTGACCTGCACGCTCGGCGAGGAGGGCGAGATCCTCGTCCCCGATCTGGTGCACCTTGCCGCGGACAAGAACGACGCACTCGGAGAACATCGCATCGGCGAGCTCGACGACGCGATGAAGGCCCTCGGCGTCTCCGACCACCGGTTTCTCGGCGGCCCCGGCCGGTGGCGCGACTCCGGGATGATGGGCGAGCCGGCCAACGACCGCGCGGACTGCTTCTGGCAGGCCGATCTGGACGTCGCTGTCGGAGAGCTCGTCAAGGTCATGCGCGAGGTGCGACCACAGGTTGTCATCACCTACAACGAGATCGGTGGCTACGGGCATCCGGACCACATCCAGGCTCATCGTGTCGCGATCTCGGCTTACGAGGCCGCCGCCGACCCGGCCCGCTATCCGGACGCCGGTGAACCATGGGTGCCCGCGAAGCTCTACTACATGGCCTTGCCGCTCTCGTTCCTCAAGCAGGGCTGGGAGGCGCTCAAAGCCATGGGGGAGGAAGCACCGTTCGGCGTCACGTCACCCGAGGAGTTGCCCTTCGGCGACCCCGACGAGATCGTGACGACGCGCATCGACGCGCGTGACTTCCTCGACCGCAAGACCGATGCGATGCGTGCCCACCGGACGCAGATCCAGGTGGACGGGCCGTTCTTCGCACTGTCCAACGACATCGGGCAGCGCGCGTTCGGTCTCGAGCACTACCGGATGGTCCGGGGCACTCCGCCGCCGGCAGGGGCGATCGAGGAAGACGTCTTCGCGGGCATGTGAGCGCCACTGCGCCAAACGGGTGATTCGATCACCGTACGTAGCCAGTGTGGATACTCGGTGTCAGACTGCGGGTAGAGCACGCGTCGAGCATGTTGTCGGCAGAGTGCCCCGGCGACTTGAGCCCTCGCGGAGATTTTCTTGGCGGGGGTTGTCGGGCACCTGCCCCGGTCGAGGGAGCCGCCTGATGGACCACCAGGGCATGGACGTCGGATCCCCCTTCCCGTTGCTCGCCGCGACCGGCGGCGACACGGTCATCACGATGTCCGGCGCCGATGTCGGTCGTAACCGCGAAGAGCTGCGCATGCGCCGGCTGTGGCGGCTTGCCTTCTACGTCGGCTCGCCCGCGCTGATCCTCTGGTGGTGCATCGCAGCCGGACACCCCGTCAACCTGCTGCAAATGCCGCATGTCGACCTCACGACGCTGTTCATCCTCGTGATGATCATCGTTCTGCCGGGCGCGATGATCCTGCCGATGGTCTGGGCTGGTCGCTCGCCGCACATGGTCTACCGGCCGGAGCAGATCGACGTCCGGCTCGCCGACGTCGTCGGCATCGAACCGGTGAAGGAAGAGGTCGTCCGGTCGCTCAACCTGTTCCTCTCCCACCGCATGTTCGCTTCGATGATGGGCGGGACGCCGCGTCGCGGGTTGCTGTTCGAGGGCGCCCCGGGCACCGGCAAGACCTACACGGCCAAAGCGATGGCCGCTGAAGCAGGAGTGCCGTTCCTGTTCGTCTCCGGCACGTCGTTCCAGTCGATGTTCTACGGCGCGACGGCGCGAAAGATCCGCTCCTACTTCAAGGCACTGCGCAAGGCGGCTTTGACCGAGGGCGGCGCGATCGGCTTCATCGAGGAGATCGACGCGATCGGCGCCACCCGTCGCGGCATGCCGATGACCGCCGCGCCCGACGTGTCACGGTCGGTGCAGTGCTGCGGCGCCGTGACCACGCTGCCGGCAGGTTTCCTCAACGTCGCGCAACCCAGCTCCACCGTGACCAATGCCTTCGGCAGCAGCGAAGGTGTCAGTGGCGTCGTCAACGAGCTGCTCGTGCAGATGCAGTCCTTCGACGAGCCGACCGGCTGGCAGAAGCTGCGCGGAAAGTGGGTCGACGCGATCAACCTCCTGCTGCCGCTCAACAGGCAGCTGCAGAAGAAGGCACCGCCGCACGCCAACGTGCTGGTCATCGCAGCGACCAACCGCGCCGACTCGCTCGACCCGGCGTTGCTGCGGCCGGGTCGGTTCGACCGGGCGCTCACCTTCGAACGCCCGGACCAGCGCGGACGGCGTCTGCTGGTCGACCACTTCCTGGCCCGCAAGTCCCATCACGACGAGCTGGCCGACGACGAGTACCGGGACGCCCTCGCCGCGGTGACGCACTCCTACACACCGGTGATGATCGAGCAGCTGTTGGACGAGGCGCTCGTCAACGCCGTACGCCGTGGCGACATGAAGATGACGTGGAAGGACGTCGAGCGCGCGCGGCTGACGACGACGGTCGGTGTCGGCCAGCCGATCGGTTACACCGACTACGAGAAGCGGCTCATCGCAACGCATGAGGCGGGACACGCGACGGCGGCCTACCTGGTCGCCCCGTCACGGCGTCTCGAGGTCCTGTCCATCATCAAGCGCCGCGAGGCGTTGGGCATGCTCGCGCACGGCGACGCCGAAGAGGTCTACACCCGCTCCCGCACCGAGATGCTGCAGCTGATCCAGATCGCACTGGCCGGCCAGTGCGCGGAAGAGCTCTTCTTCGGCGACATCTCGACCGGCCCGAGTGGCGACCTGCTCTACGCGACCAACGTCGCGGCACAGATGGTGGGCGCGGCCGGCATGGCCGGGACGCTGGTGTCCTACGCCGCCGTGCAGGGCAGCGCGTTCAGCGACACCAACCTCGTCGGCCGCGTGCTCGGTGACCCCGAGGGTCGGGGCCGGGTGGAGGAGCTGCTGCAGGAGCAGAAGGTGCTCATCCGGGGCCGGCTCGAAGCCAACCAGCACATCGTCGGTGCACTTCGCGACGCGCTGCTCGCCCGTGACGAGCTCGTCGGCCGGGAGATCGCTGCGGTCATCTCGGCGGCCGGCGGTGCTGCCGACCTCGACGAGACGGCCCGCGTCATCGACCTCCGCGACCAGGTCGCCAGCCGGCCGGCATCGGTCACGCTCGCCGACTGATCCGCGCCGCGCGGCTACGCTGCCGCGCGTGGACGACGCCGACCGCTTTCCGCTCGCGGTCGTCTACGCCGCGCTCATCCTGCTCGGCGGCGTGCTCGGCATCTGGGGTGCGTTCCTCGTGCCGCTGCGGCTGCCGGGCGGGATCGAGGGGCTGGCCGACGTGATCGCGGTGGGCGGCAACCTGGTGGTCGGCGTGCTCGCGGCCCGGTCAACCCGGACCGTGCAGGCGGCGGCCATGCCGGGGCTCGGCTGGCTCGTCGCGGTTCTCCTCGTGCTCACCGTCGTGCGCCCTGCCGACGAGGTCATCATCCCGGGCCGGATCCCGAGCGACCCCGGGATCGGACCGGTGGGAACGCTGTTCCTGCTCGGCGGGGCCGTCGGGGCCGTCGTCGCGGTCCTGCTGGCCGGACGCTTCACCCGAGGGGCAGGGCCGCCGACACCTCAGGGGTGAGCGACGTCCCTGCCGCCGATGCGACGGCCACGGCCGACGAGGCGGTAGCTGCCTCTGACGCTGTCGTTGTCCGCTTCGGCGCGGGTCGGTTCGCCGTTGATCTCGCGCATGTCGCGGAAGTCGGCAAGGTCCCGGTGGTGACACGCGTGCCCGGCTTGCCCTCCTGGCTGTCCGGCGTAGCCAACTGGCGCGGTCGGATCCTGCCCGCGCTCGACCTCCGAACCCTCCTGGGAGCGGACGCGGTTCCGCTCACCGGTGCTGCGCGGCTCGTCGTGCTCAGCAACGACGTCTCCACCGTCGGTCTGGTCGTGGACGCAGTCGAGGGCACGACCACCGTCGGCGAGGAGATGGCCCCGTTCCCCGCCGCTCTTCCGGGTGGCGGAGCGGACCTCGTCGCCGGGCAGCTGCCCAGGGCGGACGGCCCGGTTGCGGTGCTCGACGTCGACGCCGTGATGCGGCTGCGCGAGACGCTTCCGCGCGGTCGACGCAGCGCGTGACGCTACAGCGTGCGGGCGCACCGCCCGAGAGAACCAGAGGAACTGTTGAGCGAGGAGGGCTCGTGGACTTCTCCAAGCGGCTGAGCCGTGTTGCGGCCATCGCCACCTGGGGCGGGATCGTGCTGGCCGCCGTGGGCGCCTTTGTGCTGCACCGCGAGCACGGCGACGTCGCGTTGCACCTCTACGCGTTTCTCGCCTGGCAGGGCCTGGCGGTCGTCAACGCCGTCGCCTTGACCGTCCTGCCGAAGCTGCACGAGATGAGCCCGCACTTCCGCAAGCGCATCACGCTCTACCGCGCGATGCTGCTGCTGAGCACGCTGGTCGCCGTCTCCGGTTCGGTCGCCGTCTCCGGTGGCGTGCGCGGACCGTTCTGGATCCTGCTGCTCCCGAGCGTGCTGTTCGCCGCTACGACGATGCGCCAGCTCCAGTCGGCCCTGCTCGGCTTGATGGCAGGCGCCGGTCTCGTCGTCGCGTCCGCGATCGCCCACACCCTCGACGCCAACAGTGCCGCCTGGCTCGTCCTCGTCGTACCGGTCTTTCCTGCCATCGCATGGTTCAACGGCACGCTGGCCTCCTCGGTGTGGGCGATGCGCGCCCACGCGAAAGCCGAGCGGGACGAGTTGCAGCGCAAGGTGGAGGAGCTGTCCCGGATCCTGGCTCAGGCCGCCGAGGGCGACCTGTCGGTCGAGCTCGGCGACGGTGAGGGCGCGCACGCCGCGCTGCAGATGCTCACGAGCGCCTTCGGCCACACGCTGACCAACCTGCGCTCCTTGGTCGCGCAGATCCGCAGCGGCGGCGAGCAGATCGGTGCCGCGGCCGGTGAGCTGCTCGCGACGGCTGAGGAGCACGCGGCGTCGGCCACGCAACAGTCGTCGGCCGTGTCCGAGACCACCTCCACCATCGAGGAGCTCGCCGCCACCGCCGCGCAGATCGCCGAGACCGCCGAAGCCGTCGCCCGCTACGCCGCCGAGACGCTGCGGCACGCGGAGGACGGTCGCACCGCCGTGCAGGCGAGTGTGGGCGCGATGGACACGATCGCGTCGCGGGTGGACTCGATCGCGGCGCGGACGTTGTCGCTGGGGGAGAAGAGCCAGGAGATCGGCCGGATCCTCGAGGTCATCAACGACCTGGCCGACCAGACCAACCTGCTCGCGCTC
>JAVEEE010000411.1 GCA_030840615.1 Frankiaceae bacterium
TATCACGTTTGACAGCGTCCGGGTCCCGGTGACGAACCTCGTCGGCGAGGAAGGCGGCGGCTTCGCGATCGCGCAGGCGCGTCTCGGTCCCGGCCGCATCCACCACTGCATGCGGGCGATCGGCGTCGCCGAACGCGCCCTCGAGCTCATGTGCAAGCGGGCCACGTCCCGCACCGCATTCGGCAAGACGCTGGCCGAGCAGGGCGTCGTGCGCCAGCAGATCGCCGAGTCACGGATGGAGATCGACCAGGCCCGGCTCTACACGCTCTACACGGCGTACCTGATCGACACGGTCGGCGCGAAGGGTGCGCGGTCGGAGATCGCGGCCATCAAGGTCATCGCCCCCCGTGCCTGCCTGTCCGTCATCGACCGGGCGATCCAGGTGCACGGTGGAGGTGGCGTCTCGGACGACTTCCCGCTCGCGAGCATGTACGCCCATGCCCGAACCCTGCGTCTTGCAGATGGACCGGACGAAGTACACGTTCGCTCGGTCGCCCGCCAGGAGCTCGGAAAGTACGTCCAGCGGTAAATGCGGTCGGTCGCGGGCGCCGGTCGCTCCGCGGCTGGGCCGCATCGTTCGCATCGCTCGCATCGCTCGCTTCGCTCGCTCGCTCGCTGCAGCGGCCCAAGGCCGCATCCGCGATCCCGCGCCCGCTGCCGCGCGCTTCGCTCCCGGCACGCTTCGCTGGGCTGCCGGGGTGTCGAGGTCTGTCGGTCTAGCGGCTCACCCGGAGCGAGAAGCGGCGGCGTGGTGTCGGTGCGGGGTGATTGGTCAGGGACGCGGCGAGGGACTGCAGGGCTCGGCGAGCCGCGGAGGCCGGAGCTACTTCCGGCAGGGTGCGGCCGGCGGCCAACGCGGCGTCGAAGGCGGGCTGGTCGAGGGGGATGAAGTAGGCGTCGCGGATACCGGCGAAACGCTCGAGGGCCGCGACGATCTCTGCCTCGGCGTCGCCGCCTCCAACAACGGCGGCGCGCACGCGATTGACGACCGTCGTAGGCGTGAGACCCGGCAGGACGTCCGCGAGCTCGCCCAGACCGCGGACGAACCGCTGGAGACCGACAGGGTCACCGGAAGCCAGCGCGACGACTGTGTCGGCGGCGGCCAGGGCGGTGAGGGTGGCGCCGTTGCGACGGGGTGCTGCGGTGTCGAAGGACAGCTCCTCGTCGCGCTCGAGGCAGAACCCGCAGTCGACAACGGTCACCGCGGCCAGGGTCCGGGCCAGTCCGAGCACGACCTCGAGTCCGCTCGGGCGGATCTCCGGCCATCGCTCGGCCCGGACGACGCCGGTGAGTGCGCGCAGCCGCGGGCGTACTTGCACGGCGAGCTCCGCCAGCCCGGCAGCGTCGAGCGCACCGTTGTTGGCCAACCGGCAGGCCGCGGCCAGCCCCGGCGACTCGTCGAGCAGGCCGAGCAGCTGCGCGACCGACCCTCCGTAGACGTCGGCGTCGATGAGCATCGTCGGGGTTCCCAGCTCGGCCAGCTCGGCGGCGAGCCCCACGGCTACGGAAGAGCGGCCGGGAGCACCGGTCGGACCCCAGACGGCGACGACGCGGCCGTCCGCCGCGTCCGCGCGGATGTCGGCCTCGATGTCGTCCAGCAGCGTCGCCGGAGACAGCTGCCCGGGAGCAAGTGCCGATCGTGGGTCGGCGATCGCGAAGTCGGAAGCGCGGATCGTCGTACCGACGGCGGCGACGACCGCGGCGGCCACGTCGGCAGGGCTCGCGCCGGCTGTCACGAGGTGCGCCACGCCCAGCCGGCGCAGCCGGCGTTCCGCCGCGTCGTCTCCGGCAGGGACGAGTCCCACGACGGCTACGCCGGAGATGGCGAGTCTGGTGAGCGCGTCGCCGTCGAGGTGGCGGAGGTCAGCGGACAGCAGCGCTGCCCGGGCAAGCCCGGCCGAGGCGGCGGCGAGCAGGTCGGCGATGTCGACGCACCGCCGCACGACGTGTACGCCGTGGTCGCCGCGCGCCAGCGTCGCCACCAGCTCCGCTTCCCAGCGCGGGTCCGAGACGGCCGTGAGCACCGACAGCGTCATCGCGAGTCGGCCGCCGACGCCGGCCCGGCGGCCGCGGCAGATCGTGGCAGCGTGACGAGGTCGATGATGCCGCTTTCGATCGCGTGCACGAGGGCGGCGACGTCTGCAGCGGGAACGGCGAGCACGACGGCGAGCGACGCACTGCCGGCAAAGGTTCGGGCGCCGCCGTCGCGCGACTCGACCGGGACGCCCGCGATGACGAGCGTGGGCGCCGGAACCGCGGCGCCGGACCCGGTCTTGGGCGTCAGGTAGACGTCGACGAGGTCACCTCGACCGAGGCCGTCCCCAACGTGACCGGGCTGCACCGGCACCGTGACGAGCCGCGTCTACGTCGTGGCCGCGACGGCCGCCAAGGCCCCGACGGGAACGAACTCGTGAGCACCGACGAACCGCGTCACGACGTAGCCCAGCGGCGGCGCGGCGGTCGCGGCGACGTAATAGTCGCCCTGTCCTTGCAGGCGCACCCGGCCGACGGCGAGATCATCAGGCCCGACGTGCTGGCCGGGAACGAGATCGTGCGCGGCGACGTAGACCCGGGAGAGGTTGTCGGCGGCGGCGAAGACTCGGGCGCCGGCGACCACGGCCAGCAGGACCAGCAACACACCCAGCACCAGCCGGGCGTCAAGCCACCGTG
>JAVEEE010000414.1 GCA_030840615.1 Frankiaceae bacterium
AAGGTGCTGCGTCCACCGGAGATGACCACGAGGCCGCGGCGAGTGAGCTCCTCGGCTCCCGTCCGGGTCACGTCGGTTCCATCGAAGTGCACGGAGCCGCTCGACGGACGCTCCAGCCCGCAGAGCACCTTGAGAAGCGTCGACTTGCCGGCCCCGTTGGTGCCGAGCAGTGCTAGCGCCTCGCCCGGCGCGACCCGTAGGGAAACGCCGAAGAGGACCTGCAACTGAGCATAGGCAAAGTTGACGTCGGTCACCTCGACCACGGACGGCTCGAGCACCTGGCTGCTCACGTCCTGTGCGGCGGTCACGTCGTGGGCTCCAACACCTCATGGGTCGCGTCCGCGGCCGTGCTCTTGCTGGCGGCGCTGCCGCGACCGGCTGTCGTGGACTTGCGGAGCCGCCCGTTGCGGCCGGCCTTCCCCGATCGGTTGATCGCGGTCTCGTCCGTACCGAGGTAGCTCGCGACGACGCGCGGATCACGTCGGATCTCCTCAGGTGTGCCCTCGGCGATGACGAACCCCGACTCCATCGCGTACACCCGGTCGCACAACCCCATGAGCAGTGGCATGTCGTGCTCGACGATGAGGATTGCGCACTCGAGCTCATCTCGGATGCGCCGCAACAGTGGACCGAACTGCTCGGTCTCGCGTTGCGCGACGCCGGCCGTCGGCTCGTCGAGGACGATCACCTTGGGACGGGCGGCGACCTGGGTGGCCAGCGCGCATATGCGCCGGGTGCCGGTGGAGAGCGCGCCGGTGAGAGTGTCGGCGTAGTCGCCGAGCCCGGTCCGCTCGATGATCTCCTCGGTTCGGGCGGCGATCGAGCGCTGTGCCTGCACCGCCCACGGGGCATTGACCATCGACGACAACACGCCCACCTTCCGCTTTGCGGCGATGACGGCGTGCAGCGTCTCGCGCACGGTCAGGCCAGGGAAGAGCTCGGCGGACTGGAAGGTGCGGCCCAGACCCTGGGCGGCGCGCACCTCCGGCGGCAGCGAGCTGATGTCCGTCCCGTCCAGGATCACCCGGCCTGCGGTCGGTCGGTGGACGCCGGAGACGACGTTGATGAGGGTGCTCTTGCCGGCGCCGTTTGCTCCGATGAGCCCCACGATCTCGCCGGAGTTGACGACGATGCTGGCACCGTTCAACGCCTTCACCCCGCCGAAGCTCAGCTCGGCACCGCGCACCTCGAGCGCCGGTCGTTCGCCCGACACCGGTGTGACTTCGCCGGCGCGAAGCTGGGCGGCGGTGCCGTCGAGGAACCGCTGCCAGAGGCGCTGCACGCTTCCGGCAATGCCGGTCGGATTTCCCAGCAGGAAGCCGACGATGCCCAGGCCGGACAACGCGAGGGTGAAGAAGGCAGCACCGCCGTTGTCGCCGAGGATCCGCACGATGGCGGACCCGAACGCATCTTGGAGCAGCGGAGTGAGGAACGACGTCGGGAGGTAGATCAGCGCCGTTGCCGCGATGGCGCCGGAGATCGACCCGAGTCCCCCGATGACCGGCAGCGCGAGCAGGGAGATGGAGACGGCCGGAGGGAACTGGTCTGGCTGCACGGTCTTCCAGGCGTCCGCCCACAGGAACCCGGCGACGCCACACAGCGCCCCGCTGAACGCCGCCACCGTCA
The DNA here is from genome assembly GCA_030840615.1 of Frankiaceae bacterium. Classification (GTDB taxonomy): domain Bacteria; phylum Actinomycetota; class Actinomycetes; order JAFAQI01; family JAFAQI01; genus JAFAQI01. Next base: position 1,627 of record JAVEEE010000414.1, read on the forward strand.
GCTTGACCGTCGCCGGCACAACGCCGTACGACGCACTCGCGCGTTCGTCGTCGCGGACGGCGATCATGATGCGGCCGGGCAGTGACCGGCGCAGTTGTCTCGAGAGAAGCGCGATCACCACGAGGACGCCGAGGACGATGTAGTAGACGCTCAGCTGGGAGTCGCCCGGGTCCGAGCTCGGTAGCAGGCGAAGTGGCGGGACGTCGCGGGCATACGACGCCGACCCGGTGAACCAATGCGTCCGAGAGAGGTATTGAGACAGCAGGATGCCGAAGCCGAGGGAGGTCACCGCCAGGGCGAACCCGCGGACCCGAAGTGCTGGTAGCGCGATCAGCACCATGGCGACGGCTCCAACGACCGCCCCGGTCAGGACGAGCGGGACCACCCCGAAGCCGTGGTCGGCCATCCGGGCAGTGACGTAGGCCCCCACCCCGACGACGCCGAAGTGGCCGAGGCTGAGCTGACCGCCCCAACCGATCAGGGTCGTCAGCGAGACCGCGATGACGGCGTAGATCAGGATCACCGACAACAGGAATCGATGACCGTCGCTGCTGAACGGCGGCAGGGCCGGGAGCACGAGCGCGAGAAACAGCGCTCCGGCGCCGAGAAGCAGGGCCGGATGCTTGACGTAGATGCGGTCGCGTAGGGCTGGCGGCACGCGGACAGGCGCCAGGTCGTCGACCGGTCGGCCGGCGGTCCCGAACGCGGACGCCAGCAGCCGGCCCCTTGCGAAGATGGTCGCCAGCACGGCGAGGAAGACGACGAGCAGCGCCGTCCCGCCGTTGCTCGTGACTTCGAGGGTGATCTGGTCGCACAGACCAAGCCCGAGTCCGCCGACCAACGCCATGGGAATGGACCTGAACCCTCCCAACGCGGCCGCGCCCAAAGCAAGGAAGAGTTGCTGCGCACCAAGAGAGGAGGCGTCGAATCCTTGCGTGGCCGGCGCCTGCAGGATCGCAGCCACGGCTGACAGCCCGCCGGCGATCGCCCATGTGACGGCACTCGTCAGCGAGGGGCTGATTCCGCAGAGCCGGGCGGCCTCGGCGTTTCCGGCAGCCGCCCGGATCAGCTTGCCGATGAGTGAGTACTTCAGCACCAGCGCGAGTGCGACAACGATCAGCGGGCACAGGATCGCGATCAGGATGTACTGGCTGCCGAGTCGGACTCCGCCGACGGTGACCGTCGAGTCGAAGGGCAGCGGGTAGCCGTCCACGAGCAGCCGGGCGCCGTCCGGCTGCAACACAGGAAGGTAGGTGAAGGAAAGCAGGATCTGGCTGACGCCGAGCGTCAGCAGCAGGAGCGTGATGGTCGACGACGTTCGCCGCCGCAGCCGACGGACGAGGAGGCGGTCGACTCCGGCGCCAACGGCCGCGCCGACGGCGAGACAGACCGGGAAGGCGACCCAGTAGGACCAGCCCCAGTCGATGACGACCTTGCCCATGAGCAGCGCGGACAGCGCACCCAGCTGCCCGTGTGCCAGGTTGAGAAAGCGGTTGGACCGGTAGACCAGGACGAGCCCGACTCCTGACAGGCCGATGAGCAGTCCTTCGAGGACCCCGAGCACGAGAGACGACGCCGTCATGACGTCCAGGCCCTCCCGATGCCGGTGAGACGTCCAGGTGCCTTGCACGCTCTGACCAGAACTGTTACAAGTGTCTAGCATGTGGAGAATGCGATCGCGGCGCAAGGGAGGTCTCCAGCCGGTCGCGTCGCCCCTCCGCCTTGCCTCCCTGATCTGTCTCGTCGTGGCGGCGAGCCTCGGCTCCACGCCCACGGCTGCGGCAACCGGCCCTACCCAGGTGGGGTGGTGGACTCAAGCGAATGCCGGTTCGGTTGTCGCCGGCGCGCCGGCCGCCGCAGTGCCGGTGGGCCCGGACGTGCCCGAGGGGGGCA
>JAVEEE010000428.1 GCA_030840615.1 Frankiaceae bacterium
CCGGCGCATGATCTTGCCGGAGCGGGTCTTGGGCAGCTCGGGGGAGAGCAGGATCTGCCGCGGCTTGGCGATCGGGCCGATCTGGGTGGCGACGTGGTTGCGCAGCTCCTGGATCAGCGCCTCGCCGGCCGCGGCGTTGTCCCCGATGGCGGCGGCGATGTCGCCCTTGACGGTGACGAAGGCGACGATCGCCTGACCGGTGGTGGCGTCCGCAGCTCCGACGACGGCGGCTTCGGCGACCTTGGGGTGGGAGACCAGCGCGTGCTCGACCTCGGTGGTCGAGATCCGGTGGCCGGAGATGTTCATGACGTCGTCGACCCGGCCGAGCAGCCACAGGTCGCCGTCCTCGTCCTTCTTGGCACCGTCCCCGGCGAAGTAGACACCGTCGAACCGTGACCAGTAGGTCTCCCGATAGCGCTCGTCGTCACCCCAGATGCCCCGGAGCATCGACGGCCACGGCTCGGTCAGCACGAGGTAGCCGCCACCGCCGTCCGGCACCGGCTTGCCGTCGTTGTCGACGACATCGGCACAGATTCCGGGAAGGGGTTGCATCGCCGCGCCCGGCTTGGTTGAGGTGACTCCCGGCAGCGGGCTGATCATGATGGCGCCGGTCTCGGTCTGCCACCACGTGTCGACGACCGGAGCGCGTTCGCCGCCGACGTAGGTGCGGTACCACATCCAGGCCTCGGGGTTGATCGGCTCACCGACTGAGCCGAGGACCCGCAGCGACGAGAGGTCGTAGGGCTCGAGCAGCTCGTGGCCCCACTTCATCAAGGTGCGGATCGTCGTCGGCGCGGTGTAGAGGATCGAGACCTTGTGCTTCTCGACGAGCTTCCACCAGCGATCTTTGTCGTCCGGATGCGGCGTGCCCTCGTACATCACTGACGTCGCACCGTTGCACAACGGCCCGTAGACGATGTAGCTGTGGCCGGTGATCCAGCCGATGTCCGCGGCGCACCAATAGACATCGGTGTCCGGCTTGAGATCGAACACCATGCGGTGGGTGAAGGCGACCTGGGTGAGGTAGCCGCCGGTGGTGTGCAGGATGCCCTTCGGGCGTGCGGTCGTCCCGGAGGTGTACATCATGAACAGCGGATGCTCGGCGTCGAACGCCTCAGCGACATGTGTCTCCGGTTGCCCTTCGACCACGTCGTGCCACCACCGGTCGCGGCCGTCCTGCCACGGCACCGCCTGCCCTTGCTCCGCTCCCGCGACCGCGATGTCACCGGTCCGCCGTACGACGAGGACGTGACGCACGTTGGGGCAGTCTGCGACCGCCTCGTCCACTGCGGGTTTCACCGGCGTCGGTGCACCTCGGCGGAACTGACCGTCGGTCGTGACCACGACGCGGGCGTCGGCGTCGAGGATGCGCCCGCGCAGCGCATCGGCGGAGAAGCCGCAGAAGACCACGTTGTGCGGGGCTCCGATCCGCGCGCAGGCAAGGATCGTCACCACCGTCTCGGGGATCATCGGCATGTAGATGGCGACCCGGTCGCCGGCGCGGACGCCGAGCTCGGTCAGCCCGTTGGCGGCCTGGCAGACCAGCCGTTGCAGCTCGCCATAGGTGATCGTGCGGGTGTCTCGCTCGCCGTCACCGATCCAGTGGTAGGCGACCTTGGCGCCGAAGCCTGCCTCGACGTGACGGTCGACGGCGTTGACGCACGCGTTCAGCCGGCCGCCGACGAACCACTTGGCGAACGGCACCTCCCATTCCAGCGCGGTCTGCCAGCGGCTCTCCCAGCGCAGCCAGTCGGCCTGCGTCTCCCAGAACGCGATGCGGTCGGCCGCGGCCTCGTCGTAGAGCCCGGGTTGTGCGTTGGCCGCCCGGGCCAGCTCGGACGGCGGGTCGAACCGCCGGCTCTCGTGCAGCAAGGCATCGAGGGTGTTCTCGGACATCAGTTCCCCGTCAGGCAACGATCCAGCGCGCGGGCCGTGAGTATCCGCGCCAGGTGCCGCCGATAGTCGGCAGAAGCGGTCACGTCGGCGGCCGGCTCGGTCTCCGCGTCGGCGTGCGCCGCCGCGTCGACGCTGCCGGACCCGGCTGCGATGGCCTGCTCGACGCCTCGGGCGCGCAGGACGGTCGGACCCATGTTGGCGAGCGCGACAGCGACCGTCCCGTCGGCACGGCGCACTGCGGCGACGGCCACCGTCGCCCAGTCGATCGCACGGCGGGTGAACTTCTCGTAGCCCCAGCCGGACCCATCCAGGCCTTGCTGGGGTTTCGGCACGCGGACCTCGGTGAGCATCTCGTCCGGCTGCAGCACGGTCTCGAGGAAGCCGGTGCCGAAGTCGTCGGCCGTGACCGTACGCGCGCCCGAGGGTCCGTTGACGACGTACGACGCACCGAGCGCCAGCAGCGCGGTCGGCAGGTCGGCTGACGGGTCGGCGTGAGCCACCGATCCACCGATCGTGCCGCGGTGCCGGACCTGCGGGTCGCCGACGAGTCGGGCTGCATGTGCGAGCAGTGGCAGGTCGCGACTCAGCGTGGCGTCGGAAGCCACAGTGGCATGCCTGGTGAGGGCCCCGATGGCAATGCTGGCACCGTTGTCGCGCACGTAGTCCAGCGTCGCGGCACGCGAGACGTCGACGACGACCGCGGGGACGGCGAGGCGGAGCTTCATCAGCGGCAGCAGCGACTGGCCGCCGGCGAGCAGCTTCGCTTCGTCACCGTGCTCGCTCAACGCCGCGAGCGCCGCCTCGGCGTCATCGGCGCGGACGTATTCGAACGGTGCCGGGATCATGCGGACTCATCCGCGGCGGCGAGCACAGCCGCCACGATGTTGTGGTAGCCGGTGCATCGACAGAGGTTGCCTTCGAGGCCGGCACGCACTTCGTCCGCACTCGGCTTCGGATTCTCCTGTAGGAGCGAAATCGCGGCCATGACCATGCCGGGGGTGCAGAACCCGCACTGCAGCCCGTGCTTCTCCCGGAAGGCACGTTGCACCGGGTGCCAGGCGGATGGCTCGGAGCCGCTGGGCGCCAGGCCTTCGAGCGTCGTGACGGTCCGCCCGTCGGCGGAGGCGGCCAGCATCGTGCACGACTTCACCGACTCGCCGTCGACGAGCACCGTGCATGCTCCGCACGACGTCGTATCGCAACCGACGTTGGTGGCGGTGAGGTCGAGCGAGTCGCGGAGCAGGTGCACGAGCAGGGTGCGGGCCTCGACCTCGACCGATTGCTGCTGACCGTTGACCACCAGGTTGACGTTCATCGGCCGGCCTCCTGCCCCGTCGACTGCTGCGCCGCACGGATTGCCTGCCACACCCGTTCTGAGGTGGTGGGCATGTCGATGTGTCTGACCCCCAGATGGGAGACGGCGTCGATGACGGCGTTCTGCACCGCCGGCGTCGCGCCGATCGTCCCGGCCTCGCCGATGCCCTTGACGCCGAGCGGGTTCACCGTGGTGGGCGTCTCGCTGGTGAGCAGCTCGAAGCTGGGCAGCTCGGCCGCGGTGATCGCGCCGTAGTCCATCAGCGTGGCGGTCAGCGGGTTGCCGTCGGCGTCGTAGAGGATCTCCTCCACGAGCGCCTGCGCCGCGCCCTGGGCGATGCCGCCGTGCCGCTGCCCCTCGAA
>JAVEEE010000432.1 GCA_030840615.1 Frankiaceae bacterium
GTGCATGGATGCCGTCCTCGAGGTCGTGCACGGAGTAGGCGACGTCGTCCGCCCAGTCCATGAGCTGTGCCTCGAGGCACTGCCGACCGTCAGGCGCATCAGCACGCAACCACTCGAACACCACCCGGTCGTCGGCGTAGACACCGAACTTCGTGCTGCCAACGCGCTGGGCCCACGGGTACTTCGTCGCTGCGTCGAGCACGGCCCGGGTCAGGTTCAGACCTGCGCTTCGGCCATCGTCCTGCAACACCTTCGCCTCGAGTCGGGTGAGGACGCGCAGACTCTGCGCGTTGCCCTCGAAACCGCCGCAACCGGCAGCGAACTCGGCGAGCACCGTCTCCCCGTTGTGACCGAACGGCGGGTGGCCGAGGTCATGCGCGAGGCAGGCAGCATCGACGAGGTCGGGGTCCGCGCCGAGCGTCGCAGCCAGCTCACGGCCGATCTGCGCGCACTCGAGCGAGTGGGTCAGCCGGGTGCGCGGGAAGTCGCTCTCGCCGACGCCGACGACCTGGGTCTTGGCCGCGAGCCGACGCAACGCCGCCGAATGCAAGACGCGCGCCCGGTCGCGTTCGAAGTCGCCGCGATGGACCGGGCTGGCTTTGGGGGGTTCGGCGATCCAGCGTTCGCGGTCGTGGTCGTCGTACCGCACTGCGGGCGAACCAGGGTCGAGAGCCATCGGCGTCGACCCTAATGGCCACCCGAGATTGGGGATGGCGGCGCCGAGCTCCCTCGGCGCCTAGTGGGCCCGACGGCGCCAGAGGGCGAGGGCGCTCGCCAGGATCAGCAGTCCGAGCCCTGCGACCGGCATCAGCGGAGAGCCACCGCTGTTCGCGAGCGATCCGCCACCGCCGGCGTTGTTGTTCCCGCCGTTGCCCCCTGTCCCCTTGTTGCCGCCGTGGCCGCTGCCGCTGGTCGGCTGCTTCGTCTGCGCCGCGAACACGACCTCGCCCTTGCTGCCCTCGCCGGGGCGCAAGCCCGCGTTGTCGGCGTAGACCATGCCGGCCAGATGCGTCTTCGGGTTGACGGTGAGCTCGATGAAGTCCAGGAGCGACCGGTCACCGCTGCTCGGATTGACCGGGCTCGGGAGCAGGCAGATGGTGCCGAGGATGCATACACCGTTGCGGTGGTTGGCGATCGTGGTGACCCTCTGACGCGTGATCTGGGGGTGACTGGTGTTGGCACTGTTGATCTGCGCGAACCACGGGTGCCAGACACCGGACTCGGTGCCGATCGCCGACGTGTCCTTCTGCAGCCACGCGACGTCGATCACTCCGGGGCTCACCGCCGCGCCGGTGTTGAACACGATCGATCCCTTGCCGCCGGGCAACCCGTCGATGCGCTTCGGCTTGCTCCAGTGCGCTCCCTTGTCGTTGGAGTAGACGTAGTAGAAGCCGTAATGACTGGTGCCACCGCCGGCGTCACGGGTCGACCCGAACACCACGTAGACGTTGCCCGCCTGGTCGAGGAAGCCCCAGGGGAACATCGTGCCGGTCGACTCCTCCTTGCTGGGGTCGCTCGGGTTGGGCTTGGCGACCACGGCGTACTTGTTGGTCCAGGTCTTCCCGGCGTCCTTCGAGTGCGCAACGATGAGCCCGCGTACGGCGCCGAACGGCGGGATGCCGCCGCCGTTGGGTGAGACGTTGGACTCCAGGTTGCTGATCGAGTAGACGACGTAGAAGTCCTTGCCGTTGTTGTCGACGAGCATCGGGCCGCTGAACGTGTTGATGCCCTGGTCGAGCAGCGAGGGGACCGACCCCTCGGTCGGACCGACGGCAACGCCGGGAAGGCTCAGCGCCTGCTCCGGGTCGTTGACGACGACCGGCGTTCCCCAGGTCTTGCCACCGTCGTCGCTCTCGACGTAAAACTCTCCCTCGGCGATGAGGTCGTGGTAGACGAGAAACTCGCGCTTGCCGTCGGGCGAGTGGGCAAACCACTGCCGGTCCTGCTCGGGGCCGGCAGCGCTGCCGTTGGCGTTCCACGTCTTGCCGAAGTTCTTGGAGGTGTGGATCTCACTGTCCGCGTTGGTGCCGACCTCGAGATCGGCCCCGAGCAAGGTCCCGTCCGGTCGGAAGTCGAGCTCGGAGTCGCCGCCGCCGTTGTCGGAAGTGAAGAACGTGTGCTTCCACGAGGAGCCTCGGTCCGACGAGTGCCAGACCTGCACCGTGCCGTGCTGCTGCCCGTCACTGCCGGGAGTGGACACGGCATAGTGCTTTCCGTCCGGTGCCATCGCGAGGGACGGCTCGCCGTAAGCCGGCCCGGTGCCGAGTCCGACCGTCGTAAAGCCGAAGGGACCGTGCGGGCCGGTTCGGTCGGCCACGGCACTCGAGGGCGCCGCGAAAGACAACGCCCCCAGCCCGATGGCGGGTAGCGCAGCCCAGATCATTCGACGACGCATGCTGCAGACCTCCGGTGATCCCCCCGGGGACGGCCGTTCGAGGCAGCCTTCGCCGAGGCGGCTCGGACTCCTGCTTACCCCGGTAGCAGAACTCAGACCGCCCCCGTCGAATGGACGTTGTCGTTGCCGAAGATCGAGTAGTAGATGTAGGCGATCGTCTCGCGGGTGATGTAGCGCACCTCCGTGCCACGGGAATTGACCGCCGGCCCCGTCCGCTCCGGCGACGTCTGGGCATCGATGTGCGCGTCGCGCGCCATCGTGCGGGCTCGCAGGCAGTGCCACGGGTCCGTGACGATCACCGCGGTCTGCCATCCACGTGCCTTGAACTGCTCGCTCACCGCCCGGACGCTCTGCAGCGTGTCATTGCCGCTCTCGACCGGCAGGATCGCGTCGCTGGGAACGCCGTGCGAGACCAGGTAGTTCTGACCAGCACGGGCCTCGGTGAACTCGTCACCCGCCAGCTTGCCCCCCACGGTGATGATGCGCGGAGCGACGTGTGCGTCGTAGAGCGCCTTCGCGTGGTCGAGCCGAGCGGCGAACACGGCCGAGGGCGTCCCGTTGAACTGGCTAGCGCCCAGCACGACGATCGCGTCGGACCTCGGATGACTGTCGTGCCGCGCCAGCCACCAGATGTGACCGGCGACGAAAACTACGATGAGCGTGGCACCGAGAAGCAGCCCGAAGAAGACCCGCAGTGTCCACTTCAGCCAGAAGAGTGGGGTCAACGGCTGTCGCTACCGGCCGTTTCGA
>JAVEEE010000434.1 GCA_030840615.1 Frankiaceae bacterium
CATCGGTCTCGACGCGCGCGCTCACACCGCGCACGGCACTCGCGCTCGCCGCGGTGTTCAACCTCATCGGGTCGCTTGTGTCCACCAAGGTGGCGAGCACCGTGGGAAAGGGGATCATCGATGTTCCGCACACGCACGAAGGTCTCGTCGTCGTGTTCGCGGCCGTCATGGGTGCCATCGCGTGGAACCTCATCACGTGGTACTTCGGACTTCCCTCGTCCTCCTCGCATGCGCTGATCGGCGGTCTCGTCGGTGCGGCGCTCGCGTCGAGCGGGAGCGTGCACTGGCACGGGATCCTCGACAAGGTGATCATCCCGATGGTGGTGTCGCCGCTGGTGGGCTTCGGGGCGGCGTTCCTTCTCAAGCTTGCGCTGCTCTGGATCTTTCGACGCGGCAACCCGCGCCGGGTCAACCGCGGGTTCAAGTACGGACAGTGGGTCTCATCGGCCGCAATGTCCTACGGCCATGGCCTCCAGGATGCGCAGAAGTCCATGGGCGTCATCACCCTCGCGCTCGTCGTAACACATCACATCGGCAGTTCGCCCGGCGACTTCGTCGTCCCGCTGTGGGTCAAGATCGCGTGTGCGCTCGCGATCGCGGCCGGCACCTACTCGGGCGGCTGGCGCATCATGCGGACCCTCGGGCGCAAGGTGTTCAAGCTGGACAATGCGGGAGGATTCGCGGCGCAGACGGTCGCGTCCAGCGTTCTGATGACCACTGCCTACGTCTACGCCGCACCGATCTCGACGACGCACGTCATCACGTCATCGGTCATGGGTGTCGGCTCGACCCGCAAACTCTCGGCGGTCCGGTGGGGGGTCGCGGGCAACATCATCACCGCTTGGGTGCTCACATTGCCGATGGCAGGTCTCGTCGCGGCCGGCGTCTTCACCGTCGTACACCCGCTCACGAGCTGAGCGGCTCGTCCTCCTCGCCGCCCGCTGCGATCTCCCGGCGCGGCTTCCGGGAGAACAACGAGGGGGCGGCACTCCCGCCGCGTTTCGGGCCGGCATTGGCCGCGACCACCGCAACCCACGGCAGCACCAGGGCGAGCGTAATGGTGACGACGCGCAACCAGCCCCGGGCGAGCACGATGGCCAGCACCAGGCAGACGACCCGTATCGCCATCGTGATCAGGTAGCGACGCTGCCGGTCGCGCTGCTCCTCGCGCGGACTTTGCGGCGCACTGGTGACGAGCACGGGCCCCTCGCTTCTCGTCATGACCCCAGCATGCGCCATCGCGGCCTTGGCGACGAGCCGAGGTCAGCCGAAGCGTCCGGTGATGTAGTCCTCGGTCTTGCGCTGCGTGGGTGCCCGGAAGATCTGCTCGGTCGGGCCCGTTTCGACCATCCGACCAGGTCGGCCAGGACCGTCGACGGTGAAGAACGCCGTGGTGTCGCTGACACGAGCGGCCTGCTGCATGTTGTGGGTCACGATGACGATCGTGTAGTCGTCCTTCAATCGCGTGACGAGGTCCTCGATCGCGAGCGTCGAGATCGGGTCCAACGCGCTGCACGGCTCGTCCATCAGGAGGACCTGCGGCTGCACAGCGATGGCTCGCGCGATGCACAGCCGCTGTTGTTGCCCGCCGGACAATGCTGTGGCGGGTCGATCCAGCCGGTTGACGACCTCGCCCCACAGGCCCGCGTCTCGTAGGGCGCGGTGGACGGCTTCGGTGAGCAGGTCACGGCGGCGTACTCCGGCCAGCCGTAGGCCGGAGGCTACGTTGTCGAAGATGCTCATCGTGGGAAATGGGTTGGGCTTCTGGAAGACCATCCCGATCAGGCGGCGCACCTCCACCGGGTCAACTCCCGGCCCGTAGATGTCGTCGTCGTCGAGAAGCACCTGACCTGAAACGGTCGCTCCAGGCGTCTCCTCGTGCAACCGGTTGAGGGCTCGCAGAAACGTCGACTTTCCGCAGCCGGACGGGCCGATGATGGACGTGACGCTCTTTGGCTCGATGAGCAGGGACACGTCCGCAACGGCGTCCCCACCCCGATAGCCACAGCTGAGCCCGATGGTCTCGATCCGAAGTGCCACGCTCACCCCCGCGGTGCGCCGCGGGTCAGTAACCGCGCGGTCAGGTAAAGGACGACAACGAAAGCGATCAGCACGAGAGCCCCGCCCCACGCACGCTGCACCGCTACGTCGAGGGAACGACCGGTCTGGGCGAAGACGAACACTGGGAGCGATGCCTGCTGTCCGTGGAACGGGTCGGTGTTGATGAACGCGTTGTTCCCGACCGTCAGAAGCAATGGCGCGGTCTCCCCGGTCACCCGGGCGATGGCGAGCAGGATGCCTGTGGTGACACCGCTGCGGGCGGCCGGTAGGACGATGGACCACACCGTGCGCCACCTCTGTAGTCCGAGAGCATAGGACGCTTCGCGGAGATCCATCGGCACGAGCCGCAGCATCTCCTCACCCGTGCGCACGATCACCGGCAGCATGAGGATCGACAGCGCCATCGCACCGGCAAACCCGGAGAAGCCACGGTGCAGCCCCACCACCCAGAATGAGAAGACGAACAACCCGGTCACGATGGATGGCACACCGGTCATGACGTCGGTCAGGAACCGCACCGGGGCCGTCAGCACATTCGTCGGTTGCTCCGCGAGGAACACGGCGACGAGTAGGCCCAGGGGCACCGCCATGAGCGTGGCGAGGAGCACCTGCTCGAGGGTGCCGATCATCGCGTGATAGACCCCGCCGCCGGGGGAGCGCGTCGGGATCAAGGCCATTGAGTGGGACAGGAACGACGGGCTGAGCACGTGCAGACCGCGCCGCGCGGTGAAGCCGATCAGCGCGAACAGGGGTGCAAGGGCAAGAGCTAGCAGGATCGTCGCTCCCGCACCGGCGGCGTTGTTTCGCCACCGCCGACTTCGAGTCACGGTCCGCCGGCCCGTCAGCCGCGGACGTCGGGAATCCGGTGCCCCGGCCGACGTCAGCACCGGGGCGGTCATAGCGCCGCGCTCTTTTCCCGGACACCGCTACGGGCGATGACGACGCGAGCTCCGAGGTTGACGACGAGAGTGATGATGAAGAGTACGAGCCCGCTTGCGATCAGCGCTGATCGACCGAGGCTGCCGGCTTCCCCGAAACGGTTCGCAATGTTGGCGGCGATCGTGTTGCCGCCCGGCACGAGGACGTGCCAGTCGATGGCGAACGAGGAGCCGATGACTATCGCGACCGCGATCGTCTCGCCGAGCGCTCGGCCTAGTCCGAGCATCGCTGCGCTCACCAGCCCGGGCCGGCTGGGGAAGAGAACCGCGACCCGTATCGCCTCCCAGTGCGTCGCGCCGAGTGCGAGTGCGCCTTCGCGTTGGGCTGGGTCGGCCTGCGCCATCACCTCGCGGGAGACCGCCGAAACAACGGGCACAACCATGATCGCGAGCACTATCGATGCGCCGAAGATGGATTTGCTGAAGGTGTTCGCCTGACCGTTCGGGTCAGCAAACAGCGGAATCCATCCGAACGCGCCGGCAAGGAAGCCTTGCACGGGCACCAGATGAGGAAGCAGGAAGAAGTAGCCCCACAGGCCGTAGACAACTGACGGCACCGCCGCGAGCAGGTCTACGAGCCAGCCGAGCGCAATCCCGATTCGGCGTGGTGCGTATTGCGTGACGAAGACCGCTGCGCCGATCGCCACGGGAACTGCGAGTAGCAGCGCCAAGATGCTCGACAGGACTGTCCCGAAGGCGAGTGCCGCTATGCCAAAGACTTGCGAGCCGTCGGGATCCCACTGCCGGGTGGTGAAGAACGACCCCCGGTCCTGGGTCAGCGCGGGGATCGCGCGTACGACCAGGAATGCCGTGATTGCGGCGAGCAGGAGGAGGACAACGAGGCCGCCGGCGGTTGTGCTCCACCGAAACACGGTGTCGCCACGCCGCCGGCGCCCCGATGACCACCCGGGTGACGTGGTCACGTCTCGCGAGCTCCTGTCACTCAGCCCACACTCTGGATCGCGGCCTTGGAGCGGCCGAGAACGCTGGAGGGAAGCGGCGCATAACCCAGCGCGTCGACTCCGGACTGCCCGTCGCCAAGCACGTAGCCGAGGAACGCCTTGATCAGCGCCGCTGTGTCACCTTTGGCGTAGTGCGAGCAGGCGATGGCGTAGGACACGGTGGACAGGGGGTAGCCCTGGAGTTTGGCGAAGTCGACCTGCCCGGAGACGTCGTTTCCGGAGCCGGTGACCGTGAACCCGCTGTCGATCGCCTGGCTGACCGTGTCGGACGAAAGAGTGACGAAGTCGCCCTTGCCAGCTGCGACGGAGGCGGTTGGCAGGTTGTTGGCGTCTGCGTAGGAGACCTCGGCGTAGGTGATGCCGCCGTTGGTCGACTTCACGCCTTGGACAACCCCGTCCGATCCCATCGCGCCTTGCCCGCTCGTCCAGTTGAGCTCTTTGTCGCTGCCGAGCGTCCACGCTGTTGTCGCAGCTTTCTCGAACGCGGAGAAGACGGCTGTTGTGCCGGAGCCGTCGGCGCGGTGGTAGCTGACGACTGCGGTGGAAGGCAGCCGAGCGCCTGGGTTGTCAGCCTTCACGGCCGCGTCGTCCCAATGTTTGATCGAGCCTTGAAAGATGCCGGCGAGGGTGGCGGCGGAGAGGCGCAGTTTGGGTGCCCCATCGAGGTGGTAGATGACGGCGATTCCGCCGGCAGTCACCGGGAAGGTGATGGCTGTCCCGCCGCAGCGATTGTCGGCAGCCTGCTTCTCGTCCGGAAGCATCGGGACGTCACTGCCGGCGAAGTCGATGGTGCCGGTACCGAACTGCTGGATGCCGGCACCCGATCCGATTCCGCTGTAGTTCACCTGTGCGCCGGAGCAGCGCTGGGCGAAATCTGCGGTCCACTGCTGCTCGATGTTGGGCTGGAAGGTGGAGCCGCCGCCGGAGAGAGATCCGGTGGCGCACCCGGCCTTAACGGACTGAGAGCTGTTGTTGCTCGCCCCGTTGTCGCTGCCGCATGCGGTAAGCGTGACTATCGCGGCGCTGAGCGCCGCGACACATGTCATCGAGCGAGCCGCCGTCCAGTTGCGGGACATCGTCAGTTTCCCTCCTCGTTGCTAGGCCGTCCGCTGTGGGCGACGTCGCCGAAGGTAGGAAGGAAGCTGGTCTGACTCCTGCACAGGCCATGAACGTGACATGAACCCTGCCACAACGTCGTCACGTCAACGCCTGCACTCTCTCACCGGTCACGAGATAGGCCACTCGACGTGCGACCGACACTGCGTGATCGGCGCACCGTTCGTAGTAGCGACCGCAGAGGATCACATCGACGGCGGCCTCCACGCCGCCGGTCCAGTCCTCGTCGAGGAGGATGCTGAACAGCTGCTTGTGCAATGCGTCGATGACGTCATCGTCGCGTTCGATTTCGGTCGCGAGCTTTAGGTCCCGCGCGGCGATGACGCTGCCGGTCTTCGTCACAATGCGTTGTACAAGCTGGCCGAGTTCCAGCACAGTCCCTCGAAGCTCGGGGGGCACCGCCGAGGAAGGATGGCGGCGGCGCGCCACCTCGGCGACGTGCATGGCGTAGTCCCCGGCCCGTTCCAGGTCAGCGACGATGCGCAACCCAGTGACGATGACACGGAGATCGCCCGCGACCGGTTGCTGTCGGGCGAGCAAGTCGAAAGCAAGCTGCTCGACGCCGACGTACATCGCGTCGATGTCCGCATCGGAGGAGATGACCCGTTGGGCGAGCTCCAGATCGGCGTCCAACAGGGCCTGTGTAGCCCGGCCGATGGCACCCGCGACGAGGCGGGTGAGCTCGACGAGTTCGTTGGTCAGCTCATCGAGCTGGTCGTGGTAGGCGTCCCGCACGACAAGAGGCTGACGGCTCACAACGACCCGCAGCCAACACCCGGATGAACGCGGAATGAACGCCTGCCGAGCGTTTGGTTTCGACTTGCTGGCTGCGATCTCTGGGCCACGTCGAGTCCTTACGATGGGCTGGTGCTGTCCGGGGCTCGACGAAGGACGGGTGGCCGCACGCACGGTGAGACTGCCACCGGGGCGACGCGGCTGCCGCTCGGCCTGCTCGACGAGGTGCCCGTCGCGGTGGTGGCCTTACGTGGCGACGACGTCGTGTTCGCCAACGCGGCTGCCCATCGACTCGGCATTGTGCGCGGCACCTTTCTGGTCGTTGCCGAGTTGCGGCAAACCGCGCGGCTGGTGCGCCGTGACGGCCTCCGTCGCGAAATCACACTGACCTTGCCTTCGGCGCAGTTGTCGCCCACAAGGATCCCCGTGCGTGCGGAGGTGTTCCTGCTCGGTGGCGATGAAGTCGGGGCGGTGGTCGAGGACCAGACCGAGGCGTCGCGGGTGGAGGCCGTACGCCGGGACTTCGTCGCCAATGTCGGGCACGAGGTCAAGACTCCGGTAGGCGCGATCGCGCTGCTCGCCGAAGCGTTGAAGGAAGCACGTGACGATCCGGTCGCTGTCGCCCGCTTCGTCGACCGGATCGCGGTCGAGACGCAGCGACTGTCACGGCTCGTGCAGGAGCTACTCGACCTGTCCCGGCTGCAGGGTGGCGAACCGCTGCCGGAGATGACAGTGATCGGAGTCGACGCGGTCGTCAACGAGGTCGTCGAGCGGATGAGTCCGATGGCGGACGCCAAGCAGGTCCGGCTGGTTGTCGACGGTGAGTCCGGCCTCGCGGTGCTCGGTGATGCCGGGCAGCTGGCCATGGCACTCGCGAACCTGATAGACAACGCCATCTCCTACAGCGCGCCGGGGTCACGGGTCGCACTGACGGCAAAGTGCCGGGAGGACGTCGTGGAACTCGTCGTGGCGGACCAGGGCGTGGGCATCGCTCATGTCGATCTCGTTCGTGTCTTCGAGCGGTTCTACCGCGTGGACCCGGCGCGGTCGCGGGAGACCGGCGGCACCGGCCTAGGCCTGGCGATTGTCAAGCACGTGATGAACAACCACGGCGGGGAGGTCACGGTCTGGAGCACGCCAGGTGTCGGATCCACGTTCACGCTGCGCCTTCCCGAAGCGGCGGCGGCCGACGGCGGGGGGCAGCCCGGGTGACGCGCATTCTTGTCGTCGAGGACGAGGACTCGTTCTCTGACGCACTGTCCTACATGCTGCGCAAGGAGGGCTTCGATGTCGCCGTCACGGCGAGTGGGCCGGACGGCCTCGAGGAGTTCGAGCGGGCGGGTGCAGATCTGGTGCTGCTCGACCTCATGCTTCCCGGGCTCTCCGGCCTCGAGGTGTGCCGCCAGCTGCGCCAGAAGTCCGACGTGCCGGTGATCATGCTGACGGCAAAGGACGCGGAGGTCGACAAGGTCGTCGGACTCGAGATCGGCGCGGACGACTATGTCACCAAGCCGTTCTCCGCACGGGAGCTGCTGGCGCGCATCCGCGCGGTGCTGCGCCGTCGCGGCGAGCCGGACGACCCGGCGTCAGCGGTCCTCGAAGCCGGCCCGGTGCGGATGGACGTCGAGCGGCACGTCGTGACCGTCAACGGAACGACCGCGTCGATGCCGTTGAAGGAGTTCGAGCTGCTCGAGTTCCTGTTGCGCAACTCCGGTCGGGTGCTCACCCGCGGGCAGCTCATCGACCGGATCTGGGGCAGCGACTATGTCGGTGACACCAAGACGCTGGACGTGCACGTGAAGCGCCTGCGCGCCAAGCTCGAGCCCAACCCGGCGCAGCCCCAGCACCTGCTCACGGTGCGGGGGCTCGGCTACAAGTTCGAGTCATGAGGGCCGCCGTCTAGGCTGACCGCGTGCAGGTCGCGGACATCATGAATCGGGCCAGCGTGACGGAGTCGCCGGCCGATCCGCTGCGGCACGCGGCCACCCGGATGTGGAACCAGCAGACCGGCTCGCTGCTGGTGATGGACGGGGACGAGCTGCTGGGCATCGTCACCGAACGCGATCTGATGAAGGCCGTGGCGCGCGGTGACGATCTCGACGCCACGCCCGTGAGTGCCGTGATGACGCGATCCGTTCTCACGGTCACGCCGGAGACGTCACTGCACGACGCCGCCCGTCACATGGCTACGCGCTGGATCCGGCACCTCCCCGTCGTCGTCGACGGCAAGGTGCTCGGCATGGTCAGCCAGCGCGACCTGTGCGGCGTGCTCGGCGACCTCGGCGACGACACGAGCGCGGCGCCGTGACGGATCCGGACGAGCGTTCGCTGCTCCCCGACCGGACCTCCGACGAGACGGAGACCGGCTGGGGCGACGAGCTCGAGTCGGCGGACGACCTGCGTCGTTTCCTCGACGAGGTGCCGCCCCACCATGTCGACTGAGGGTTGACTGTGAGGCTCAGGCTGCCTGCACGGACGCGCAGAAGGCGCACTTGCGCGCCGCGGCGGGAATCGAGGACAGGCACTCGGTGCAGTCCTTCACCGGCGTGGGCTCTTCGGGTGTCGGCTTGAACCGGTCCATCAGCTGGTTGATCGGGTTGACCACGAAGAAGTAGACGACGGCCGCGACGATGAGGAAGTAGATCAGCGCGTTGATGACGCTGCCGTAGGTGAACCGGCTGCTGTTGATCGTGAAGGACTTCGCGCTGAAGTCCGGAGTCCCTCCGATCGCACCGATGAGCGGCGTGATGATGCCGTCGGTGAACGAGCCCACGACTGCGGTGAACGCGGCACCGATGACCACGGCCACAGCCAGGTCGACCACGTTGCCGCGAAGCAGGAACTTCTTGAAGCCGCTCATGAGACCTCCGGTGAGTGGTGGTGGTGCGGGCATCGTGTCGCCATCTGCCCGCCTCGTCACGGAGTGGGCAGCAGCACTCCCGGGTTGAGGATGCCGGCCGGGTCGACCGCGGTCTTGGCCGCCGCAAGGGCTTGGGCGAACACGTCGGGCCGCTGAGCGTCGTACCAGGGTCGGTGGTCGCGCCCGACCGCGTGGTGATGCGTGATCGTTCCGCCCGCTGCCATCAGCGCCTCGCTGGCCGCGGCCTTGATCTGGCGCCACTGCTCGACCTCGCTGCCGCGCCGGGCCGGCGCCATCACCGTGAAGTAAGGAGCGGCGCCGTCGGGATAGACATGGGTGAGCCGGCAGGTCACCCGGCCGCCGCCGCAGATCTCGGCGAGCGCCGCCTCGGTCGCCGACGTGACCTCGCCAACCAAGGTGTCCAGCCGGTCCCAGGTGATCGCTGTCTCGAAAGTCTCCACCAGCACGCCGAGCAGGATCAGCTGCTCGCGCACGTAGGGAGCGCGGACGAACGACGACCGCCAGGCGTCGCCGGAGCCGCCGCGCTCACCCGCCTCGACCACGTGCAGTCCCGCGTCGGTGCAGAGCTCGAGCGCGCGCGAGGCCT
>JAVEEE010000479.1 GCA_030840615.1 Frankiaceae bacterium
AGCGCCAGCCGGGTCGGTGACGCCTGCGGATCGGCCTTGCGCTCCGCAGCCACGATCTGCGCAGCGAGCTCTCGGCCGACATGGTTCTCCGCCAGCACCAAGAGACCAGCGTCGTCGAGGCGACCGACCCAGGGCCGACTCGAGTTGATCATGTTCAGGGTGTCCTTGGCGGTGCCGACGATCATCGGCACATCGGCCGAGCACTCCGGCGACCCCTCGCCGTAAGGGTCTTCTGGGAGCACGACACCGTCGGTCACCGGATAGAACTGGAAGAACGCCTGGATCGGAATCGGGCTGGTCAGCGCGGTGCCGAGGTCACCCCAGATCGTGAGGGTCTGGTGCAGGTCCTGCCATGGCACCTCGTGCAGCTTGTGCAGTTCGTCAGGGGCGATGCCGAGCTTGTGAAGCGTGCGCTCGGCGAGCGACGTCGCGTAGAACTTCGGCACCCCCCAGTTCATGGATCCATCGCTGATGAGGGCGCGGGAGAACAAGCCCTGCGCCGCCGGGACGCCACTGAGGATCGTGGTCTCGGAGCCGCTGCCCGAGCAGCCCCAGAGCATCACCCGGGTGGGGTCGCCGCCGAATGCCTCGATGTTGTCCTGGATCCATTGCAGCGCCTGCACCATGTCGAGGGTCGCGGCATTACCGGACTCGGCATATTCCTCGCCACCGATCTCACCGAGATAGAGATGACCGGTGATGCCTTGCCGGTGGTTGTAGGACACCGCGATCACGTCACCATTGGCAGCGAGGTTCGACAGGTCCTCCAGCGCCGATCCCCAGGCGTAGTGCGGCTGCGCCACGATGACCGGCCGTGCCTCGTCCGCACCGAGGCGTGTCGTCCAGATGTTGATCGTCAGGCAGTCCTCACTGCCCGACGGCGGCAGCAGGGGATTGCCGCCGGGGAGCGCGAGGAAGCCGGTCGTGGGCAGCGGGAGCGGTGACTGCGCCGGCCATGGGCCCATCTCGACGGCGTCCCGCACGCCGGCCCACGGCTCGACAGGCTGCGGCGGCTTGAACCGGTTGCCGCCGGCAGTTGAGGCGCCATACGGGATCCCCTTGAAGCTGAAGACGCCGTCGACGAGTGCGCCCCGCACCCGTCCGCTCGAGATCTCGACGACGGGCTCTGTCATCGCCATCACTCCTCGTGGCTCCGGCCGGCTTGGGCGCGGGTGCGGATGCAACGGGGCGGAACGTAGGACACCCGGCACGGCAAGTCAACAGCGTTGACGAGTGGGACTTTCCTTCTGGGTTCGACGCCGGCGATCACCCGGAGGCAGATTCTGCCCGCCGTCCCGTGAACGAGGCCTTGCCCAGGAGCCCGAACTTCATCGAGCCGCGGATGGCGTCGCCGTCGACGGTCGCCGCGAACTTCAGCGTCATCTTCATCGGGGACTCCACCTGAGCAGAGAACGCGACCTTGCCCCCGTCCACGGTTCCCTCGGCGATGTCCAGGCTGCCCTGTGAGCTCGCGAGGCGCCCGGTCAGTGACGTGCCGTCCGTGTGGAGTTCCAGCGTGCCCGTGTCGTTGCCCATCGGGCTCTTCATCGTCACGTTCCAGGTTCCGTCGACCGTCATGGTGCCCTCCCGCGCTTTGTCAACACTGTTGACAGGCATCGTACAAGGCACGAGCATGGCGAGACATTTCGGACACGAAGCGGAGAAAATGCCATGCCGGATCAGCAGCTCGAGGCCGAGTCCTACGTCCCCACGGACCCCTTCTTCGGCCCGGCCTACGTCGACCTGGACGAGTGGCGCGAGACGCCGTACCCGCACCGTCACGTCCACGGCGGGTTCAGCGGCACGGACACCAAGTTCACGTTCTACTTTCCCAAGGCCGAGGAGTGGCAGGGGCGGATGTACCAGCCCATCGAGGGCGCCCACGCCGGCCATGAAGACGCGTTCGGCGGACCCATGGGCGACATGATCGGCGGCCTTCGCATGACCGCTCGACTCGGCGGCTACATGGTCGAGTCGAACTCGGGGCACATCGGCGACGACATCGACCCCAAAGGCGGGGACGACCCGACCCTCTACGGCTGGCGAGCCAACGCCGAGGCCGGCCGCTTCTCCAAGCACGTGGCGGCGCAGGTCTACGGACGCGGCCCCGACTACTCCTACGTCTGGGGCGGCAGTGGCGGTGGCCGGCGCTCCCCCATCTGCCTGGAGAACGCACCCGACGTGTGGGACGGCGCCCTGCCCTTCATGGGCGGCGGCGACATCGACGGCCACGGGACGACAGCGCGCGTCCGCGGTGCGCAGGTCATGTCCTTCGGCGCGATGTTCAACACGCAGCGTGTTCTCAAGGACCGGCTCGAGGACGTGGTCGACGCCACTCGGCCGGGCGGGAGCGGAGACCCCTTCGCGACGCAGGACACGCACCAGCGCGAGGAGCTCGCCAATCTGTACCGACTCGGCTATCCGCGCGGCGACGAGTACATGATCGGCCAGCCCATGGGCCAGATCTGGTTGTGGTCATCGATGGCCGACGACCTGATGCAGCAGGATCCGGAGTACTTCGAGGCGTTCTGGTCGAAGCCCGGCTACGTGGGGCACGACGCTCCGCATCTCGTCGAGAGCGACCGAATCGACGTGTCGGGAGCAGTCACCCAGGTGTTGACTCCTGCCGACTTCATGGCCGACCTCGAACGCTGGAGCGCTCCCGAGCACAAGCTCCTTCTGACCATGGTCGGTCTCATGGGCGGCATGGCCGGCATGGACCTACCCATGGCCATCGAGATCAAGGGCGTCGGCGACGGCTACCGGCTCGGCACCGGCGTCCGGATCACGAGCGGCGAAGCCGAAGGCCGGCAGCTCTACTGCACGGCGTTCGCGGACGACATCTTCTTCTGTGACGGTGTCGCCGAGGCCAACCTCAAGCGGTTCACCGGCGTCAAACTCGGCGACACGGTGCAGGTCGACAACAGCAGGTTCCTCGCCTTCTGCTACTACTACCGCCACCACCTGATGGACGACGAGCAGTTCGACTTCCTCCGGCTCGACGGAAAGCCGATCTACCCGCAACACGACGTACCGTTGCAGTCACCGCTCATGGGCGTCCCCTACTCGGGTCAGTACGACGGCAAGCTGCTGTGGGTGCACCACACCCATGACGCGTCGCTCTGGCCGCCGCAGGGCATCATCTACCGTCGCGCGGTCGAGCAGGCACAGGGCGAAGCCGGCTTGGAGCGGTTCTGCCTGCGGTGGACCGACAACGCCGAGCACATCCCACCGATGTTCGCGCCGTCCGACCCGAAGCGGGACAGCTCGACGTGGTTGGTGAACTACCAACCGATCATCGAACAGGGCCTCGTGGACCTCGCAGACTGGGTCGAGAAGGGCAACCGGCCGGCGCCGACGACATTCACCTATGAGGACGGCCGGGTGACGTTGCCACGGACGGCAGCGGAACGCGGTGGCATCCAGCCCGTTGTGTCGGTGTCAGCCGACGGCGGAATCAAGGCCGAGGTGAAGCAGGGCGCGACGGTTCAGCTCGCCGTGGCCGCGGAGGTCCCGCCCGGCGCCGGAACGATCATCGCGGTCGAGTGGGACTTCGACGGCAGTGGTGACTTCCCGTTCGAGCACGATGTGGACGGTACGCAGACCGTCATCGACCTGCAGACAACGACGACGTACGACGAACCGGGGACCTACTTCGCGACAGCCCGGGTGGTCTCTCACCGCGAGGGCGACGTGGACGCGGAAAGCCGTCGGGTGGAGAACCTCGCGTCTGCCCGTGTGGTGGTGACCTGACAGTCAGTGCACCCGGGCGCCGGCCCGGAGGATGTAGTCGATCCCGGCGGTGAACATCACGCCGGGATCGGAAAGCCCCGCAGCGGAGAGCAGTGCCGCGGAGTCGGTGACGAGCACACCGGCGCTGTAGAAGTACAGGACGAGCCGCGCGGCGTCCGCCTCTGCCTCCGACAGGCCCGCATCGATCAGCGACTCCTGCACGGCCGCGACCAGCTCGGGTGTCACGAGATCCGGCTGGTTCACGACGTACGTCGCCATCCCGGGGTGGCTGATGAGCAGCTCGTGAAGCGTGACGAGCTGCTCACGTACCCAGTCGAGCGGGTCATCCTCAGGTCCACGTGGGCGGTAGCTGCGCTCGTACAACGCCCGGCCGCACAGAGCGAGCAGTGCTTCCTTCGTCGGCACGTGCCGGTTGGTGGCACCCAGCGAGGCGCCGAGCCGGTCGGACAGCTGTCGCATGGACAGCTGGTCAACGCCGACCTCTGCGATCAGGCCGAGAGCCACGTCGACGATCTCGTCCTTGCTGAGGCTCGCGCGCGCTTTGGGCCTGGCCAATGTCCCCTCGTGACCTCGCTGCGATCGTGCGTGCGGACCCTAGCAGAGCGTCAACACCGTTCGCATCCCGCGCTGCGCGCCGACCACCGGACGAAGAAAGTCCCAGCCCACACCACCGAAATCGGTCGTCCTGCGACCCCTCCGCAGCGGACAACCCCCCTTCACGACCGGGACATCTGCTGTCACTATTGTTCTGTTTCTCGCGATGGCGAGGGCCGGACGAGGAGGCGCACCTGTGAACGCGGCCCCACCTCTACTCGACGTCGCCGGACTGACCGTGCGCTTCGGCGGGCTGGCCGCGGTCGAGAACGTCTCGTTGAGCGTGGGCGACGCCGGCATCACGGGGCTCATCGGCCCCAACGGAGCCGGCAAGACGACGACGTTCAACGCATGCAGCGGCTTCATCCGCGGCAGCGCCGGCACGATCACCTTCGCTGGTGAGGACATCACCACCGCCTCGCCGGCGGCTCGAGCGCGCCGCGGCATCGGTCGCACGTTCCAGCGGATGGAGCTTTTCGAGTCGCTGTCGGTCCGCGACAATGTCGCCCTCGGCCGCGAGGCCAGCCTCGTGGGGAGCAGCCCACTCAAGCAAATCATCGCGGGACGCACCGAACGGCAGCAAGCGCTCGGTGCCGCCGAACGTGCGCTCGACCTGTGCGGCATCAGCGACCTGGCCGAAAGGCGTCCGCCAGAGCTTTCGACCGGGCAACGACGGCTGGTCGAGCTGGCACGCGTGACGGCCGGGTCATTCAGACTGCTTCTTCTCGACGAGCCGTCATCAGGACTGGACAAGGCGGAGACGCAGAGCTTCGGACGCGTACTGCAGCGTCTGGCGAGCGACGGGACGAAGATCCTCGTCGTCGAGCACGACATGAGCCTTGTCCTGTCCATCTGCGACTACATCTTCGTTCTGGACTTCGGCCAGCTCATCTTCCAGGGCTCGGCTGCGGAGGTTGCGGACAGCCACATCGTGCGAGCGGCCTACCTCGGGTCCGAGGACGCCGACCTCAACGACGCGACCGTTGGCGCCGTCGGTGTTTGAGCTTCGCGACGTCGACGCCGGGTACGGCGGCACAGCTGTGTTGCGGAAGGTTTCCCTGGCAGTGCCGCCGGCCGCCGTGGTCGCGTTGTTGGGACCCAACGGCGCGGGAAAGACGACGCTGCTCCGTACGGCGTCAGGGTTGCTGCGCCCCCGCCGCGGCGATCTCCTGCTCGACGGCAAGGTCGTGACCCGGCTCGCGCCGCACGAGTTGAAGCGCAAGGGCATCTGTCACATTCCCGAAGGACGCGGCATCTTCCGCTCGCTCAGCGTTCGGGAGAACCTTCAGGTCCAGTGCGCCGGAAAGAACGAGGCGGCCGGGCTGGAACGCGCCATCGAGGTCTTCCCCAAGCTCGGCCAGCGACTGAAGCAGATCGCCGGCACGTTGTCCGGCGGCGAGCAGCAGATGCTCGCGCTCGCGCGAGCCTATGTACAACAGCCACGGGTCGTGCTGCTGGACGAGGTCTCCATGGGGCTGGCGCCGAACATCGTGGAGGAGATCTTCGCCTTTCTCCGGCAGCTCGCGGCCGACGGCACGAGCCTGCTGCTGGTCGAGCAGTACGTCACGAAGGCACTGAACATCGCTGACTACGTCTACGTGCTCAACCGGGGTCAGGTGGCGTTCGTGGGAGAACCGAGCGAGCTGGGCAGCGACGAGATCTTCCGGCAGTACATCGGGGTGTCGTCGGAGCAGTCGGACGAAAGGGTGTTCGCATGACCACGAAAGCTCCGCACCGCAGGAGCTTGTCGCTCCTGGCGGTGATCGCCCTCGGGCTGTCCGCGGCTGCCTGCGGGAGTGCGCTGCCACACGCCGACATCGTGGCTGCTTCACGTGGGAACGCCCAGGTCGGTGCCGCCGCGCCGGGCACCACCTCCGGCGGCACGACGTCGCAGGGTGGCACGACCGGGACGACATCGGGGCTACCCGGTAGCACGACCGGCAGCAACAGCGGAGTCGCCGGCGGCCAGACCGGGCCGGGCGCCGCCGCGACGACGGGACCGGGTAGCAGCTCCGGCAACGGCTCCACGACGGCTGACGGCGACCACACGCCGATCATCATCGGCAGCGTCGGCAACTACTCCGGCGTCCCCGGCGCCATCTTGAAATACGAGCCGATCACGCTGCAGGTATGGGCCAAGTCGATGAACGCCCAGGGCGGCGTCGCCGGCCACCCGATCCAGGTCATCGTGGTCGACGACGGTAGCGATCCGGCGCACTACCAGAGCGCGGTGCGGGACCTCGTCGAGAACAAGCACGTGATCGCGTTCGTCGACCAAGGCGCGTCCCAGACGGCCGACGCCGCGGAGAACTATCTGGAGAGCAAGCGGATCCCTGTCGTGGGCGCGGGTGACGGCAACCCGGCATGGGAAGAGAGCTGGCCGTACTTCGACCTCCAGATCCCCACACCACCTGGCGTCGCCGGTGACCTCGCAGGCGCCGCCAAGTACCAGCACGCGACAAAGATCGCCGTCCTCGCGTGCGTCGAGGGTGCGGTCTGCACAACCTGGAAGAACACCGTGCCGAAGTACGCCCCCCGCTATGGCATGAAGGTCGTCTACAGCGCGAGTGTTTCGCTGACCCAACCGGACTACACCGACCAGTGCATCCAGGCCCGCCGGGCCGGGGCCGATCTCGTCATCCCGGTCGGGGACGTCGGCATGTTCCACCGCGTGTTCGAGTCGTGCACCCGGCAGGGCTACAAGCCGAACTACGTCGCCAGCGCACCGACCGACCTGGACGAGCAGGAGGAGGGCCTCGACAACGTCGTCGGCGACAACGGTGCATTCCCCTTCGACGGCATCCCCGGCGACCCGGGGTCGGACGAGTACCTCAAGGCCATGAAGACCTACTCGCCGAACACGCCCCTGAACATCTACACCTCGCTGTCGTGGGCCACCGCGAAGCTGTTCCAGCACGTCGTGGAGCAGGCGATCGGGACCGGAAAGCCGACGAGCGCCAAGATCCTCGAGGGGCTGTGGGCGATCAAGAACTTCGATGTCGGCGGTCTGAGCCTCCCGCTCAACTGGCCGAGGGAGAAGCCGGGCGGCGGCCCGCCGTTCTGCTGGTTCCCGCTGCTGTTCAAGGGCGGGCACTGGACGTCGCCGAGCAACTACAAGCCGGTGTGCGACAAGCCATGACGTCGTCGGAACGACCGAGGCGGCGCGGCAGCCATCGCGCCTTTTGGATCGGCTACGTTGCCATCCTCAGCGGGGCTGTCGCGGCGCTCGTGCAGGTTCCTGGCTCGTCCGTCGCCCACGCCGCCCTCGAGAACTTCTCCGCGGTGGCCTCCGCCGACGGGGTCCAGGACTCTCTGGTGGCGCCGAACGCACCCTTGAGCGACACCGTCGTGGACAGTCGGGCGCCATCCGCGCAGACAGAGGTGGACGCTCTCGGGAATTCGATCGCTTTCTCAGCGCTGCCCTACCCAGGCGACACCGTCGTCGCAGCGCCGGGACTGGTCAACTCGGTGATCGTCACCAACGGTGGACCGGACGCGGTTCCCGACTACCCATTGATTGCCAACGCGCGGTTCCCGTCGAAGACGGACGACAGCCAGTGTGGCGGCGACTGCGTGGCGCACACCACCGCGAGCCAGGCGACCGCGTCAGCCAACGCAGGTGCGCCGGCCGCGTCGACAGGCGTCGGTCATCTCGCCGCGGCGGCCAAGTCCGCTGCCGACGAGAGCACCGGTGAGCTGGCCGCCGAGGCAGACGCGGCGGCGGACGTGGTCAACATCGCCGGCGTGTTGAGCATCGGCAGCGTCCATGCCACCGCAAGCGTGACGCGCGACGCCAACGGTCACGTCACGAAGAAGAGCTCGCTGGCCGTCGAGCAGGCCACCGTGGCCGGGGTCGCGGTCGAGATCACCGACAAAGGCGTTCAAGCCGCCGGACAGCAGCAGCCGCTTCCGGACCTTTCGCCTGTGACCAAGCCGCTGCAGTCCGCCGGAATCACCGTCGAGCTGCTGGCCCCCCACCAGACGAAGACCGGCATCACGTCGGGGTCTGTCATCATCACCGTCACCGGAACGGCCCACGGGCAGAAGTTCACCCACACGTACACGGTGGGGCATGCCCGCGCTGAGCTGGTGGCCACCAACGCTGCTGCACCCGCCCCAGTGCCGACCGGGACGTCCGGTGCCGGTACTCCGGCAGCTCCGTCAGCTCCGCAGCCGGGCGCCGTCGTACCAGCTCCGCAGCCGGGCAGCGGAAACTCGACAACGACCGCCCCGTCTGAACCGGCACCGCAAGTCGCCGCCCCGCAGGCCACTCCGGTGTTCGGCGACGCGGCCTTCGCGAAGATGTGGACCGGCAGGTTCTATCTGCTTCTCGTCATAGCGGCGCTGGTCATTCTCGGCGCGGCCCGACTCATCACGACCTTCGCTGTGAGGCGCACATGGACGTCCTGAACACCGTCAAGGCACTGTGGGACCGGCTCGGTGCGGCCCTGGCCATCACCGCAGGTGCCCTGTGTCTGTTGTTCGGCTGGCTCGGGGTGCGGAGCACCGCTTATGTCGCCGAGCAGATTCCCTACGTGTTGACCGGCGGCGTCCTCGGGATCTTCTTCCTGGGTATCGGCGTCACGCTCTGGTTGTCTTCGGACCTGCGCGACCAGTGGCGGGCCCTGCTCGACCTTCGTCGTTCACTCGAGGACGGCCGGATCCGGCTGGTCGACGAGTCGGAGCTGGAGAAGATGCTGCAGAACCAGCCCTCGGCCAACGGGTCGAAGTCATCGACGACCGCACGCCGGCAGTCGACCCAGAAGGCGTGAGCAGACTCTTGCGGCACGACGAGCAACCGTGGCCGTGGCGCGTCGCTGACCTGGTCAGCGTGACCGCCACAGACCTCGTCGGTCTCGCCCTGATCCTCAGCGGCTACTACGTGGTCGCCCACACCGCCGACCCCGGTCGGCAGCTGCTCGGCGTCAATCTCTCGGTAGGCGGTCTCATCATTGCCCTCGTCGCCAACGCCGTCTGGCTGCTCTCGGGCGTGCGGGAGGTCGGTCTGCTGCGGCGCGAGTTGTTGTCCCGCCGGCCGCTGCTCGAGGGCTCGTCGCGTCGCGTCGATGGCGAGCAGCGCCCAGCCGCTGCCCTCGACCACCTCGTGTCCGCACCCACCATGACGCTCTACCACCGTCCCTCCTGCCCGGCCGTCCAAGGCAAGCACGTCATCGCCGAGGGACTGAGCTCCCACCACAAGCGTGGCCGCAAGGAATGCACTCTGTGCCTACCGCACGCGCAGGCCACGACCGAGGCAGTGCCGCGATGAGCGACTTCCTGCCATACATCATCAATGGCGTCACGAACGGATCCATCTACGCCATCGCTGCGCTCGGCCTGGTGCTGACCTACAAGACCTCCGGCATCTTCAACTTCGCTCACGGTGCGGTGGCGGCGGGTGGCGCCTACCTGTTCTACGAGCTGTGGCAGAAGCACGGCATGCCGTGGCCACTGGCGACGGTCCTGGTCGTCCTCGTGTTCGCGCCGATCTTCGGCGTCCTCATGGAGCAGCTCGCACGACGGCTCGCAACCCTCTCCACCGCGGCGAAGATCGTGGCGACGGTGGGCCTGCTCGTCGGGATCCAGGGTCTCCTCGCGGCGATCTACGGCTCGGCCGCGCTGCAGTTCCCGCATTTCCTGCCCACGAACACCCACGCTGTCGGCGAGCTGCGGGTCAGCGACGACCAGTTCATCACCATGGCGATCGCCCTGGCGTCAGCGGTCAGCCTCTATCTGTTCTTCCGCAACACCCGACTCGGCCTGTCGATGCGGGCGGTCGTGGACAATCCCGAGCTGCTCGACATGACCGGAGTTGGCCCAGCCCGGGTTCGCATCTTGTCGTGGATGATCGGGTCGTCGTTTGCGGCGCTGTCCGGAGTTCTGATCGCACCGACGATCGGCCTCGACGCCTTCCTGCTCGGCCTGCTGGTCGTCCAGGCTTTCGGGGCAGCGGCGGTCGGCAGCTTCAGCAGTCTTCCTCTTACCTATATCGGCGGCCTAGCCGTGGGCATCGGAGCTGGTCTGGCCACCAAGTACGTCGGTGACGTCCCGTTCCTGGCGGGCTTTCCGCCCAGTTTTCCGTTCATCGTGCTGTTCGTCGTCTTGCTGTTCACTCCCCGCGCGCGCCTCGTCGCGAGCGCCGTGGAGCCCGTGCCCACTCAGCGGGGCCCACGACTGCCGCTGTCACGCAACGCGCAGCTCGGCGGCGCCGCGGTCCTCGTCGCACTGCTGCTGGCTGCCCCGTTGCTGGTGGGCGCGCGCCTGCCGTCGTACACGAACGGGCTGACGTTCGTCCTGCTGTTCGCCTCGCTCGGGCTGCTCGTCCGCACGTCGGGGCAGGTCTCGCTGTGCCACATGGCATTTGCGGCCGTAGGGGCTTCCTCGTTCAGCCATCTCAGCCATGCCGGAGTTCCTTGGCTGCTTGCCCTCCTGCTCGCCTCGCTCCTTGCGGTGCCGATCGGCGCGGTGGTCGCGATCCCCGCCATTCGCCTGTCCCGGCTCTACCTCGCACTTGCCACGTTCGGGTTCGGCGTGCTGCTGGAGCGGCTCGTCTACAACACCTCGATCATGTTCGGCCAGCTCGGGGTCCAGAAGGTGCCACGACCCGACTTCGCTCACGGCGACAAGGCGTACTACTACGTTGTCCTCGCGGCGGCGCTGCTGGGTCTCGGTCTCGTCTTCTGGGCATCGCGGAGTCGTCTCGGCCGGTTGCTGCAGGCCCTGTCCGACTCACCCACGGCCCTGTCCACGCTCGGCATCGATGTCAACGCGACGCGCGTCATCGTGTTCTGCATCTCGGCGTTCCTGGCTGCTCTCGCCGGAGCACTGGCGGGCGGGCTCAATGGAACGACGAGCACGATCAGTTTCAGCTCGTTCACGTCATTGCTCTTGTTGCCGGTGCTCTACCTGGCCGGCACTAACCAGCTCCTGTCACCTGTCGTCGCCGCGTTCGCGCTCGCCGTGCTGCCGGTCTACTTCACCAGCTCCTGGTTCAGCGACTGGCAGCCCGTCATCTTCGGCCTCAGCGCCGTCCTGGCTGCCATCGGTTCCGGAAAGGACCTCGACGTGGCAGCTCGAGTTCTCGCTGCAGCCGACCGGCGACTGCGCGGGCCGCGCTACAGCGTTCTCGGAAACCGGCTGGGCAAGGTCAACAGCGCATCGGTCAACGCGCGATGAGGCGACGATGGACATGGGCCCTCGGCAGCCTGCTGGTGGCGACTGCCTTGGTGGCACCGGTTCGGGCGACCGCACACGGCACGCACGAGCCCCGCGCGAACGCGTCGTCCACGCACTACCTGTTCGCCCCGAACTTCAGCAGCAACGTCGTATCCGTCTTCGACCTGCAGACGAACAAGCTGATCAAGTACATCGACGTCCAGGCCAAGGGTCCGTGCTGTGCGCATGTGACGCACGACGGCAAGACCGTGATGGTCGTCGATGGCTTCAGTCCTTATGTCACGACGATCGACGTGGGGAGTCTGGCGGTCCGCCGGCTGACCCAGATCGGCAACACCATCGGTGACATCGGAAGCGACATCCAGCGAGGCGACCGCACCTTCTATGCCAACGATCTCCCCTTCGGCAACGTCTACGCGATCGACATCGCAAGCGGGAAGGTCCGAAAAACGTTTCCCGACCTCGGGCACTTCTTCGTTTCTCGTGACGGACGCACGCTCTACTCGGCCAACCCGGTGTCGACCTCGAGCAGCGAGCTAGACGCATGGTCCACCCGAACGGGTCGCAAACTCGGCAGCGTCATGACCAGCGGTGGCTCCACCCTGATGATGCTCCGCGACAACCGGCACCTCTATGTGCAGGGGAACGACATCGATGTCATCGACGTTTCGCACCCTCGCCACATGCGCAACGTGCGCACGATTGCCGTGGGGACCGCGGGTTGGGTCGGCCAGCTGACTCCGGACGGCAGTCAGTACTGGATCCCCGGCGAGGACGACGGTTACGTCACCGTGGTCGACACCCGCCTGAACAAGGTCGTCAAGCGGATCGCACTCGGCGCCTACGGCGGCGGCATCGACTTCTCCCGGAACGGGCGCGCCTACGTCGCTGTCAGCAACCAGCCGATTGCGCCGGTGTCCGGAACCGCCGGGGCTTTCAGCTATCTCGGCGTTGCGCCAGGCGCCGCCCTCGGCATCCCGTCAACGACCTACCGCCCGGGCATTGATCCGCCAGGCGAGATCTATGTCTACGACACGCACGACTACACCCGGATACAGACGCCACCCATGAAGAT
Organism: Frankiaceae bacterium; assembly: GCA_030840615.1. GTDB lineage: Bacteria > Actinomycetota > Actinomycetes > JAFAQI01 > JAFAQI01 > JAFAQI01. The sequence continues at coordinate 12,599 of JAVEEE010000479.1, forward strand.
GCCGAGCATCTCGTTCGTGCTCGAGGTCGTCGACAACCCGCCGACCTCTGGACGCTCCTAGCCGGATCAGCCCGGAGGACCGTCAGGGAACTTCAACAGCGAGCCGGCGTCTACGCGGATCTGCTGGCCCGTCACATAGCGCGACTCGTCCGACGCGAGGAAAAGCACGAGGTTGGAGATGTCGACCGGCTCGACATAGGGGATGGGCATCGCCTGGAACATCGTGAATGCCGGCTCGACGTCCTCCCGGGTCGGATTCTCGAGGTCGGGGCGGAACAGCGAGTAGAGCCCGTCGTTGTGCAGCAGATGGGTGTTGCAGTTGGTCGGATGGATCGCATTGACGCGAATCATGAGAGGCGCCAGGTGCAACGCCATCTGCTCGACGTACTGCGCCACGATGCGCTTCGCCCAGCCGTAGCCGGCACCGCCCGGCCCCATGACGGGGTTCTGGACGGTGTTGGGCATCAGCCCCGCGGTCGATCCGGTTGCGATGATCGACGAAAGCTCCCCGAGGTACGGCAGCGCCACGGCGACCGCATTCATCACGCCGACCAGATCCACGTCCACGGCGTCGACGAAGTCCTGCGGCAATGGATCGCCCATGGCCATGGGCAGGATGCCGGCATTGGCTACGACGACGTCGATGCGACCGAACTCGTTCAGGCCGTCGGCGACCGCCTCCTGCAGTTCGTGACGGTCGCGCACGTCAGCCTGGCGGGCGACCACCCGCTGCCCGAGCTCCTTGACCAGCCGCTCGGTCTCAGCCAGGTCCTCCGGTGTCGAGAGGGGGTAGGGGTTCGACTCGATCTGCCGGCAGATGTCGACAGCGATGATGTCGGCGCCCTCTTGGGCCAGGCGGATGGCATGGCTGCGGCCCTGTCCACGCCCGGCACCCGTCACAAATGCGACCTTGCCCTCGACCCTGCCCACGTGGCGCTCCTCACGTCGTGACTTGCAGCATTAATACACCCGCGACACAATCCGTTCAAGCGGCCTAGTTCGGCCACCGTCTTCAGGAGGAACCCATGCACGTCGAGCACCAGCGGATGCTCATCGACGGAGATCTGGTGGCCGCGGGCTCGGGTCAGACCTACGACAACGTCAACCCGGCGACCGAAGAGCTCATCGGCTCCGCCCCGGACGCTTCCCAAGCGGACGTGGAGCGAGCAGTGCTCGCTGCGCGACGTGCCTTCGACGACAGCGACTGGCCGACCGATGCCGCCCTCCGCCGCGACTGCCTGCTCGCGCTGCAGGGCCATCTCCGCAAGGACGTGGAGCGCATCCGCTGGGCGCACACCGCCGAGACGGGGATGCCACTCAGCCTTGCCTACGCCATCGGGGTCGACGGACCGATCGAGAACCTGTCGTACTACGCCGACCGGATCGCGGACGTCGAGTGGGAACGGCAGCTACCGGCCAAGGTCATCTTCCAGGCGCCCTCCGCGCGGGTGATCCGCAAAGAAGCTGCAGGCGTTGTGGCAGCCATCACGCCGTGGAACTACCCGGTCCAGCTGAACCTCACCAAGATCGGGGCGGCCCTTGCCGCGGGTTGCACCGTCGTCCTCAAGCCGGCTCCGGACACACCGTGGTCGGGGACTCTTCTCGCCGAGGCAGCGGCCGAGGCCGGCTTGCCCCCGGGGGTACTCAACGTGGTGACGACGTCGGACAACAGCGTGGCTGAGGTCCTCACCACTCATCCGGCTGTCGACCACGTGACGTTCACGGGTTCCACCGCGACCGGTCGTCGCATCATGGCCAACGCCGCACAGACCATCAAGCGAGTCTCGCTCGAGCTGGGGGGCAAGTCCGCCGCTGTCGTGCTCGAGGATGCCGATCTGGCTTCGACGATCCCGCAGGTCGCCGGTGGCATCTGCATGCACGCCGGCCAGGGTTGTGCCCTGCAGACCCGCTTGCTCGTCCCGCACCGGCTGATGGACCAGGCCGCCGAGATCGCGGCCGCGACGGTCAGCCACATTCCCTACGGCGACCCGTTCGACATGAACACCATGATGGGTCCACTGATCAATGCACGACAGCTGGAGCGGGTGCTCGACTACATCGAGATCGGGAAGCAGGAAGGGCGCCTCGTCGTCGGCGGAGGACGCGCGGAGCAATTCGAGCGCGGCTGGTTCGTACAGCCAACGGTCATTGCCGAAGTGCCCAATGGCGCACGGGTAGCACAGGAGGAGATCTTCGGGCCGGTCTTGGTCCTCGTCGGTTTCGACGACGACGACGATGCAGTCCGGACGGCCAACGAGTCGCTCTACGGACTGAGCGGCGCAGTCTTCAGCGCGGATCAAGACCGCGCCGTGGCCGTGGCCAGAAGGCTGCGGACGGGCACCGTCGGCGTCAACGGCTCTCAGTGGTTCGACCCCGACTCGCCGTTCGGTGGTTACAAGCAAAGCGGGCTTGGCCGGGAATGGGGCCCGGAGGGTCTGGAGGACTTCCTCGAGACCAAGACGATGAGCGTTCCCGGCTGACGAGAGGGTGGAAGCGTGACCGTTACCGAGGAGCCGTTCCGGCTCAACGACGCGCCGATGGCCAAGGACCGTACTGCCGGCTGGACCTACGTGCGGGCCGCCGGCGACGTCGTCAAGACAGCAGAAGGCATGTGGCTGCTGATCAGCCCTGAGGCCGTGCAGTTCGCGCACCGCCATCCTGAGCTGTTCTCGTCGGCGCGCGCGTTCGACGGCCTCGGCAGCCCGGTGCCGCTCATCCCGATCGCAGTGGACCCCCCGGATCACGCCCGCTACCGACGCGTCCTCGACCCGATGCTGAGCCCGAAGGTCGTCGGTGCCATGGACGATGGCCTGCGCCAGCAGGCACGCGAGCTCATCAGCGCGTTCGCCGGCCGCGGGGAGTGTGACGCCGTACCCGAGCTCGCCCGGCTCTACCCGACCCAGGTGTTCCTCACCCTGTTCGGGATGCCGCTGTCCGACAGGGACAAGTTCATCCACTGGGCCGAGACGATCATCGAGAACTCCAACAACAACGTCGCAGCCGAGGTCGATCCGGAAGTTGCCCAGTGCGCGATGGAGTTGTTCGGCTACCTCCAGACCTACATCGACAAGAAGCGCAGCGAGCCGGGCGAGGACATGCTGAGCCGCATCCTCGCGCTCGACGGCGAGGACTCCTGGTCCAACGAGGAGGTGCTCGGGCTCTGCTTCTTGTTCGTGCTCGCGGGTCTCGACACCGTCACCGCGATGATCGGATTCACCCTCTACCACCTAGCTCGTGACTCCGACCTACGTCGCCGCCTGGCGGATGACCCCTCGCTCACGACACAGGTGGTCGAGGAGATCCTTCGACTCGAGCCGGCGGCGCCGGTCAACCCGAGGGTGACCACCGCAGACGTCGAGGTGTGCGGGACGGTCATTCCGGCCAACTCGCCGGTCCTGCTCTGCATCGCCACCCTGAACCGGGACCCCTCGCTGTTCTCCGGCGGCGACCAGATCGATCTCACGACGGCGGACAACGGTCACCGCGGCTTTGGCGGCGGGATCCATCGTTGCCTGGGGTCGCACCTCGCCCGACGAGAGCTGCGGATCGTGGTCGAGGAGTTTCACAAGCTCATTCCCGACTATGAGCTCGCCCCGGGTGCCGAACCCACGATCGTCTGGCCGTCCGGCACGTTCCACCTCACCGGCCTGCCGCTGGTGTTCCCGGCGGCCGGCGGATGAGCTAACCGCCCGAGACCGCGCCACAGGGGAAACCGGCGCGGCGGGACGCCGTGACGACACGAACAGGGACAGCCAGCGACGGCTTCAGCGCCGCAACGTCGTGCTCAGCTGCCTTGGCCGCCGCGTCCACCGCCGCACTCGCCATCGCGCACACGTCCGGGCCCACTGCGACGTCGGCGTAGGAATGCCTCAGCATCTCGGCGGCCGCCGAGTCGAACGGGCTCACGACGATCTTCGGCCGGCGAGCCCCGCCGGCAGCGAGTTCAGCAAGCAGTGCTTGCGTCGCGACACCATCCAGGGCGATCACGGCCGTAGGGCTGCCTGCCCCGTGCAGCGCGGCGCGCAACTTCGTCAAGTCGGCAGGCAGGGCGAGACTCTCGACAGTCGCGCCGGGCAGCCGGCCCGACAGCGCCTCGACAAACCGCGCGCGCCGCGGGGACGACGCCTGCTCTGAGACGACGACGGCGCGGATCTCACCGCGGGCAAGGACCTCCGCAACGGCTGACACCGTGGCACGGGTCAGCGTCCTGGTGTCAGCGCCGACGAAGGTCGCGACGTAGGCCGGATTCGGTTGGCTCTCTGTTGTCTGAAGGACGACAACGGGTATCTGCGCGTCGTGCGCCGCCCGCAGATAGGGAACAAGCGCCGGATAACTGAGCGGATCGAGGATGATCGCGCGCGGATGTGCCGCGATCGCCAAGCCCAGCTGCTCGATCTGGTCGGCCAACGAGCCCGTCGCGGGCGTGAACGCCCGGACGGTGAACCCTCTGACCCTCGCTAGCGTCTCGACGACCGCGTCGAGGTCACCGGCGAACGATCCGCGCTCCGACGGCACCAGCGCGATGACATTTGCGGCCGCAGACGCCGACCTGTGCGGAGAGCCTGGAGAGCCGGCGCCACAGCCGCCGATGACCAACAGGCTGCCGAGCAGCAGGCTCAGAAGTCGCTGAGATGCACCCGAGCGAACCATGTCTGCAGCATGCCAGTGCGGCGGTCTCCCCAGCCGATGTAGGCGTTGCCCTGGTCGACGGTGATCCAGGAGAGGTCGTCGCCCGCTCCTTCGTTCACGAAGTCAGCCCCTGGACTCGGCGCGGCGCTGACCCGCAAGGGCTTGGAGAAGTTCGAGTCCCCGACCTTGAGCAACGCGGCGTAGACGAGGAACTCACTCGTCGCCGGATCGGTGCTCTTCCACATGACACCGAGGTCACCGCGTGGACCGAAGTCGAACCACGGCAGGCCGACGGACCGGCCAGGGACGCCGACGTGCAGCGGCTTCGACCACGTCTTGCCGGTGTCGTTCGTCGTCAGGATCTCGAGTGTGTCGCCAACCTGCTGCATCGCAGCAAACCGGCCGGCACGAGTCGGGTCCGCCGAGACCCAGTCCCCCGACCCACCACTGCTGGCTCCCGGAATCGTCGACTCCTGGTAACTCGCACCGTTGTCACGACTCACGGCGAACGTGAACGCCGCGGGGTTGCCGGTCTGCAGTGTGGTCGCGATGACGCCGCGATTGACGGCAAGGTGGTCGGACGGGAACGACTGCTTCGGGGTCCAGGTCTTGCCGTGGTCCCGTGAGATCACCAGCTGTCGAGGAGTGCTCAGCGTGATCGCGCCGCCGCTCACCTCGTAGAGCCAGTCCGAAGACGGGTCGATGCGGAAGAACGGCCGATCCACGATGGTGCCGACATCGACGGGCTTGGACCAATGACGTCCTCCGTCCGTCGACCGACTCGCGGCCACCTCATCGGTAGGCTGGGTTCCTTCGGTCGATGGGGTGTAGACCGACCCCATGAGGTCGAAGGTGATCTCGAACGCGCCGGTGCTGTCGGCCACCACCATCGGGTCACCGCAGGACGGCTTCTCCCGCAGCGGGAAGATTGCGCCGGTCCACGTCGCGCCGCCGTCGAAGGTGTAGGCCATCTGACACTGGATCGTCTGCATGCCCGTCGCCGGCGAGGCGAACTGCGCGAGCGTGCCCGGGTAGGTGACGCCGGTCTTGGGGTCCGTCAGCTGCTTCATCGCCGCCCAGACCATGACCATGTTCTTCGGGTTGCGCGGATTCACGGCGATCTCGGGCTCGCCGCCACGCCAGTTCTCGGCGTCCGGGTTGGAGCCTGCCTGGACGTTCAGCTGGAACGGCGTCTTCGCCGCGCCTTCGGCCGTCGACATCGTGAGGGCCGCCACGGCCACCGCGCCCGCAATGGCTGCTGAACGAATCGCCCGCATTGCTCGTCTCCATCAGGCCGAAGGGGACCGAGAGACATATCGGACAAACTCGGTCACTTCTGGGCAATGATGGGAGCCGCCCCGATCGCGGTCAAGGGAGGTAAGGAGAGGCCACTGGTCCGACAAGCCACGTGGTCTACCTCGCCGACGCGGCACGTACTACTCCCGGCCGGTGCTCAGCATCATGTCGCCGACGAAGCCGCGGCGCCGAGCGCGGCGAGGATGTCGTCTGCTGCGATCCCCATCTGCCGGGCCGCCGCGACCGGGTCCCAGTACTCGCGCCACGCCCTCACCAGACCGTCGCCATCCACCTCGAAAACGCCGACGACCTGGACGACGGTCGTCGAGCCGTCACGCAGCTGGGTCACCGTGTCGGTGCGTTCGGTGAAGACATGGTCCCGAGAAGCAGCAGCCGCATGCACCTCACAGATGCAGTTCCTGTAACGCAGCGCGTGCCTTCCGAGCTCTTCGACGATTGCGGCCTTTCCGTGGAACACCCGTGACTGCGGGGCGAGCGGCTGATAGGTGGCATCGTCGCGGAAGTGGGCCCCGATGGCGCCGAGATTGGTGCTCATGTCGGCCGCGTTGAACAGTTCCAGCATCTCCAGGACACGCGGCAGCGCACTGTCGGCTGCAGGCAGCGGGGTGTCGTCCACGTTCGGCCTCCTCCGACAACGCCTCGCGGCGCACCTGGTTGACCGTAGACCAGAGGGACAGGTTCTGTCCCACTCGTTCGGTCCGCACGCGGCCCTTCACGACCGTGCAGCGCTATCGTTGGGCCCCCGGAAGGAGGGTGGACGATGGCTCTGAGCGGCCTGGAGCTGCATCATCACGCCGTACGAATGCGTCCTGACGCGGCGGACGCCACGCTTGCGTTCTACCGAGACGTGCTCGGCCTGCACCCCGACCCGGGAACGCGGAAGATCCCGGACATCGAGGGCTTCTGGCTCGACTGCGCGAACGACACGCAGGTCCACGTCTTCGGTGTGGAGGGCGTCTCGAAGTACGCCCGCCTGGCTGACGAGGACCCGTTCACCCCTCACGTCGCATTCGGCGTCCCGGACATCGCGGCCGCGCGCACCGAGCTCGACGAGTTGCAGGTCCGGTATTGGGCGGTCGGCCGCGACGAGCGTCAACAGATCTTCCTGACGGACATCAGCGGAAACATGATCGAGCTCCACCAGACGGGCACCTGCCGGTGCAAGCAGAGTGCTCGGCCCGGCGCCCGCTGACGAGCCGACCGGCAGGCGATGAGGAGTAGACCGATGACAGACATGCTCGAAGGCGTACGCGTCCTCGAGGTCGCGATGTGGACGTTCGTTCCTGCCGCCGGCGCCGTTCTCGCCGAATGGGGTGCTGACGTCGTCAAGGTCGAGCACCCGCTCACCGGTGACCCCCAGCGTGGGGTGATCAACTCCGGCTTCCTGCCCGACAGCGCCGAGGGGCTCAACTACATGTGGGAGGTCCCCAACCGCGGCAAGAAGAGCATCGGGCTGGACCTCGCAACTCGCGAGGGCCACGACATCCTCCTGCGACTGGTCGACCGGGCGGATGTCTTCCTCACCAATTTCCTGCCGGATGCCCGGCGACGGCTGGGCATCGACGTCGATGACATCCAGAGCCGCAACCCGCGCATCATCTACGCCAGGGGGTCAGGGCACGGAGCGCGCGGACCCGAGACCGAGCGTGGCGGTTTCGACTCGTCGACCTACTGGGCGCGCGGCGGCATCGGCTACGCGCTGAGCCCCCCGGAATACGAACACCCGGTTCGAATGCGTTCGGCGTTCGGCGACGTCATGGGAGGCCTCACCCTTGCCGGCGCCATCGGTACTGCGCTGTTCAACCGGGAGAAGACGGGCCGTGGCAGCCTCATCGACGTCTCGCTGGTCAACCTGGCGATCTGGAACATCTCCGTCGACGTCGCGTCCGCGAAGGTGCTGCCGGGCGACGACGTGTTCCGCTACGACCCGGAGAACCTGGTGAATCCGACGGTCGGCATCTACCCGACCAAGGACGGTCGCCACATCAACCTGACCTTGTTGCAGTCGGACCGCCACTGGCCCGATCTGTGCCGTCATCTCGGTCACGAGGAACTCATCGAGGATCCTCGGTTCCGGACCCACGCAGATCGCGGCACCAACTCGCGCGAATGCACGCAGGCGTTGAAGGCGATCTTCCTCGAGCGACCCCTGGCCGATTGGCGCGAGCGGCTCGCGACCATGGAAGGGGTCTGGTCCCCGCTCCAGACGCCCCTCGAGGTTCACGACGACCCCGTCGTGGTGTCCAACGACTTCATCCGCGATCTCGAGACGTCGAGCGGCCGAAAGCTTGCCGTAGCGAACAACCCGGTGCAGTTCAACGGCGCGCCACCGGAGACGGCTGCCGCTCCCGAGCACGGGCAGCACACAGAAGAGGTACTGCTCGATCTCGGCATGGACTGGGAACAGATCATTGCCCTCAAGGAATCCGGCACGATCACGTGACCGCACCGGAGCCGGTCCGGGTCCGACTCGTGAGCGAGGCCGATGCCGACGGCTCGGTTGCGGCCATCTATGCGCGGGTGCGCGCGTCGGTCAAGACCGTGCCGGGGATGTATCAGGTGCTCGCCAACGCGCCCACCCTGCTGGACGGCTGGCTCGAGCTCGGCTGGAGCCTGCGCCAGGATGCGTCGAGCGAACGGGGCCTGCGCGAGCTTGCGATCGCACGGGTTGCGCAGATCACTCACTCCGACTACGTCTGGCGCAGCCACTACCAGATGGCGCGCAGCAGCGGGATCAGTGCGGAAAAGCTGGCCGCTCTCGAGCAATGGTCGGGAAGTGACCTGTTCGACACGGCAGAGCGCGCGGTGCTCGGGGTGACCGACCAGCTGACCCGGGACGCGGATGTCACGGACGATGTCTGGAACACGTTTGCCGGCATCTTCGACGACCGGCAGAAGGTCGAGCTGACGCTGACCATCTCCTGGTACGCCTGCGCTTCCCGCATGGCCAACGGGCTCCGCGTGCCTCCGGAAGAGTGGCACGACAGGGTGCCGCCCTTGCCCGAGTCAGGCTGAGGGCCCCGGCCAGGC
>JAVEEE010000481.1 GCA_030840615.1 Frankiaceae bacterium
GGTCTCGACGGCGGGCAGCTCCTCCCAGGTGACCGGCGCGGACACCGGCCCGTGGTCGAACCCGCGGACCGAATAGGCGGCAGCGATCGTGCGGTCCTTGGCGTTCTGGTTGAAGTCGACGAACACCTTCGCGCCGCGCTCCTCCTTCCACCAGGCGGTGGTCACCAGGTCGGGCATCCGGCGTTCCACCTCGCGCGCGAACGCCAGCGCTGCCCGGCGTACCTCCCGGAACCCGAACGCCGGCTCGATGCGCACGTAGACGTGGATGCCGCGGTTCCCCGACGTCTTCGGCCACCCGGCCCAGCCGAGGTCGGCGAGCGTCTCGTGCACGACCGCAGCGACTGCCTTCGCGTCCTCGAAGTCGGTGCCGGGTTGCGGGTCGAGGTCGATGCGCAGCTCGTCCGGCATCTCCACTGCCGGCCGCCGTGTGTGCCACGGATGGAACTCGACCGTCGACATCTGCACCGCCCACACGACGGAGGCGATCTCCGTGACGCACAGCTCGTCCGCGGTGCGCCCCGAGGGAAAGGACACCTCCGTCGTCTGCACCCACTCCGGCGCACCCTTCGGCAACCGCTTCTGGTAGATCTTCTCCCCGCCTACGCCCTCGGGATAGCGGTGCAACATGCACGGACGGTCGAGCAACGCCCGCACGATCCCGTCCCCGACGCAGAGGTAGTAGCGAGCCAGGTCGAGCTTCGTCTCGCCACGTGCCGGGAAGTAGACCCGTTCCGGGTTGGTGACCTTGACGACGCGGTCGCCCACCGGGAGCTCGACGAACGGCGAGGCCATGTGGGCAAACCTACGCCAGCACAGGGCCTTGTCGGACGGTGTCCATCACGCTCTTCAGGGTGATCCGCTGGCCATGGCACGATCTGTCCATGACGCCCAAAGTGGAGAAGTCGAACGAAGAGTGGCGCAAAGAGCTGTCGCCCGAGGAGTACGCCGTGCTGCGGGAGGCAGCGACCGAGCGGGCGTGGACCGGCCCATTGCTCGAGGAGCATCGCATCGGCGTCTACCGATGCCGTGCGTGTGGCAACGAGCTGTTCCGGTCGGACACGAAGTTCGAGTCCCACTGCGGCTGGCCCTCGTTCTTCGACGCAACCACGACCGACGCCGTGCGGTTGATCGAGGACAGGTCGCACGGGATGCTGCGCACCGAGGTGCGTTGCGCGTCATGTGACTCACACCTTGGGCATCTCTTCGACGACGCCCCGCAGACCCCGACCGGCGACCGCTACTGCATGAACTCCGTCGCGCTGACCTTCGAACCGGTCGACACGGCAGAATGAGCGGGTGGCTGGGCCAGGGGGAGCTGAGCAAGGTGGGGCGGCCGTCCGACGGCTGCTGATCAGCCTCGGCCTGCCGACACTCGGCCTGGCGTTCGGCCTCAGCATCCTCACGACCTACGGTCCGGTGGTCCTGCTCCGCGTTGCCCACTCGCCGGCACGAGTCGGTGCGCTGATCGGCGGTGAAGGTGCGTTCGCTCTGGCCATCCCCCTCGTCGCCGGTGCACTGTCGGACCGTATGTCGCCGACGCCGCTGGGACGGCGGCTGCCCTTCATCATCGCCGGGCTTCCGCTGGTGGTCACCGGACTGTTGTTGCTGCCGTGGGCCTCGTCGTACCTCGTCGCGGGGATCGCCGTGCTGCTGTTCTTCGTCGGCTACTACCTCTATTACCCGCCCTACCGTGCGATGTACGCCGATGTCCTCCCCCGCCGGTTGTACGCGCGCGCCCAGGCAAGCCAAGCCGTGCTCCGCGGCCTAGGGCTCGGGGCCGCCCTGATGACCGGAGGACTCTTCCTCGGTGCCTGGACGCCGCTGCCGTTCGTCGTCGCTGCCGGCGTGATGCTCGCCACGACGTTCCCGCTCGGCCGAGTAGCCCGTTTGCAGGGAACGTTCACCGCGGGAGTCGTGGACGCGCATCCCACTTCGGTGCGCGATCTCGTGTTCGGCAACCGCGCGATGATGACATTCGCCGCGGCGAACTCGATGTGGGAGTTCAGCTTTGCCGGCCTGCGCACCTTTATCGTGCTCTACGTCGTGTCGGGCCTGGACCGTTCGCCGTCTGTCGCCTCAGCAGTCATCGCCGTGGTCGCCGCGGCGTATGTCGCCGGCGCGCCCGTCGCGAGCCGGCTGGTCGACCGCTTCGGCATCCTGCCGGTGATGACCTGGTCAGCCATCGTGTTCGGCGTCGGTCTTTGTTACGGCGCGATCCCGACGACGCTGCCACCGTTGCTGGTCGTGCTGCCCGTCGTCGCACTAGCCGGCGCCATCCTGCTCACGCTGCCGCCGGCACTCGCATTCACGCTGGCGCCGCACGGATCCCAGGGAGCTGCAGCAGGCATCATCGACGTTTCACGCGGCGTGGGTGTCGTCCTCGGGCCCGTGGCCGTGGGCGCCGCGGTGAGCATGATGTCGTCGTCGCTGTTTTCCGCTACCAGGGGTTACGCGGCTATGTGGCCGGTGATCGGGCTGTCGGTGCTGCTCTCCGTGCCATTGCTGCGACGGCTCGAACCCGCGCTGCAGAGTCAGGGCAGTGAGCCGACCAGGTCTGCCGAAGGCTTGCGGGCACCGGTGTAGAACGGCAGCTCCTCGCGGGTGTGCAGCCGAGCCTTCGCACCGCGCAGGTGCCGCATGAGGTCGACGATGCGGTGCAGCTCGTCGGCTTCGAACGCCAGCATCCACTCGTAGTCACCGAGTGCGAACGCCGCGACCGTGTTGGCGCGCACATCGGGGAAGTCCCGCGCCATCCGACCGTGCTCCGCGAGCATCTCGCGGCGCTCCTGCTCGGGCAGCAGATACCACTCGTAGGAACGGACGAACGGGTAGACACAGACGTAACGCAACGGCTGCTCGTCGGCAAGGAACGCGGGGATGTGTGCCTTGTTGAACTCGGCCGGCCGGTGCAGGGCCATTTGCGACCACACCGGGTCGCAGAGCTGCCCGAGGCCGGTTTGCCGGAACCGTTGATATGCATCCTGCAAGTCGTCGCTGGTGGGCGCCACCCACCAGATCATGAAGTCGGCGTCCGCCCGGTAGCCGGCGACGTCGTAGATTCCGCGGGTCACGACGCCCTTCTCCGCGAGCTGCTCGAGCAGGCCGTCGACCTCTGCGGCGAACGGCTCACGGTCGGGCCCGAGCGGCGTGCGCACGCGAAAGACGGCGTACATCACGTAACGGATCAGCTCGTTGAGCTCCCGCGCCCGCTTGCCCGTGGATCTGCTCTCCGTTGATCTGGCGTCGGCCATGGATCCCATTGTCCACCGACGGCAGACTGGCCGCATGCCCCGCATCATGCTGTCGGTGATTGTCGCCGCCGCGACACTCGCCGCGTGCACGAGCGGCGGATCGTCGACGCCGGGCTCCACATCGACGACGACGGACCATACGGCCGGCGCACCGACGCCGCGCCATACCGCGCCTCCCGCGATCGCGACCGGCTGGCCGACCTACCACGGCAACAACATGCGGACCGGCGTCTCCCCCGCCCGTCCGTTGCAGCCGCCCCTTCAACGCGCGTGGGCGACCCGGCTCGACGGTGCCGTCTACGCGCAGCCGCTCGTGATCGGTCGCGTGCTCGTCGCAGCCACCGAGAACAACACCGTCTATGCGCTGGACGCCACCACGGGTCGGCGGATCTGGAAGCATCACCTCGGCTCGCCGGTGCCGTTGCAGGACCTGCCGTGCGGCAACATCGACCCGCTCGGCATCACGGGCACACCGGTCTATGACGCGCAGAGTGGCAGCGTCTTCGTCGCCACCGAGACGACGGGTGGACACCACACGTTGCACGCTCTCGACCTGCGCACGGGACGCGAGCGTTGGCATCGAGGACTGGACGTGTATCCGGCGCGGGACCGGGCCGCGGAACAACAGCGGTCCGCCCTGCTGCTCACGCACGGCCGGGTCTACGTCGCCTTCGGTGGGCTGTTCGGCGACTGCGGCAACTACGTCGGCTACGTCGCCGCAGTGGGTACCGACGGCTCCGGTCCGATCCTGCACTACGCCGTTCCCACCGCCCGCGAGGCGGGCATCTGGTCGCCCGCCGGGCCGGTGCAGGGCAAGACGCTGTCCGACATCTTCGTGGCCAGCGGCAACGGCGCCGAGGTCGGCGGGAGCTACGACGGAAGCGACTCGGTCATCCGGCTCACACCGACGCTGCACGAGGTGGGGCTGTTCGCGCCTTCCACGTGGTCGGCCGACAACGCGGCCGACCTCGACCTCGGGTCGTCCTCCCCGGTCCCGCTCCCGTCCGGGCAGACCGTGATCGCCGGCAAGCGCGGCACCGTCTACCTGCTCGACCCCGACCTCGGCGGCGTCGGGGGTGAGCGAGCGGCCCTGGACGGCTGCGCTGCCTACGGCGGCGCAGCCCTGGCGGGCGCACGGACCGTCCTGATGCCGTGCAGCGACGGCGTACGGCGGTTGAACCTGGGCGCGCACTCGATGCACTGGTCCTGGCGGCTCGACGGCGTCGCCGGCTCCCCC
>JAVEEE010000485.1 GCA_030840615.1 Frankiaceae bacterium
GGACAGCGGAGCCGACGGCAGCCTGTCCGGCGGCTTCTCGACGGCGTCGGTGGCGGTCTACGCAGTGACCGCCGGCGACTGGGCCGGGGTCGGTGCGGACTCCGCCACGCTGACGGCTTTTGCGACCTGCCGCGGGTGACTGCGTTCCCAGGCGCCTCGCGGCCTGTGGACGGGCGCCGGATTTCGTCGGTGCCCGTGGTGACGATCGATGTCATGAACGATCATCAACGCCGCATCGCCCGCGCTCGACTGCTTCGGCGCGAGGGCAAGACCTACGACGAGATCCGCGCGGTTCTCGGGCCTGCCTCAAAGGATCAGCTTGAACGCTGGCTTCGCGGAATAGCCCGCCCACCAGAGACCTATCGGTCGTGCCCAAAGCCGGATCTGCGACGAGATTGCCGGCGCCTTCGTGCCAATGGCCACACCTATGAGGAAATAGCCGCGCGGACCGGCGCCTCGAAGGGATCGTTGAGCCTATGGCTCCGGGACGTGCGGGGCGCACCGTCCATTCGTCAACGCAAGACAGCCCGTCCGTCTCGCCGAGAGCTGCCGTATGCGCGGGCGGCTCGAGCGGCGGCCGACTGCACAAGGGCGAAGCGCAGAACCATTGCGGCCCACGCCCTGGGCTCTGTGTCGGCACGGGAGCTGCTGATGGCCGGAGTGGCGCTGTATCTGGCCGAGGGAAGTAAGGCCAAACCTTGGCGGCCGCGGGATCGTCAAGTGGTGTTCATCAATAGTGATCCGGCGATCCTGTACGTCTTCCTTGCGTGGTTGGACCTCATTGGTGTCGCAGAATCGCGGCGCACCTATCGACTCTCGATTCACGAGTCTGCGGATACCGCCGTTCACGAGGCGTGGTGGGCCAAGTCGCTTGGATTGGACGTCAGGAGTTTTCGCCGCGCCTCTCTCAAGAGACACAAGCCATTGACTGTTCGCAAGAACACCGGAGACAACTACCACGGGTGCCTCGTCGTACGTGTACTCCGGCCTGCGGCTCTATACGACGCCGTCGAAGGCTGGTGGCAGCGCCTGGTTTGCGAATCGACGGCTTTGCGTTCAGAGTCCGTAGGCTGCTCTCAAGGCAGTCCCGGGTGGTCTAATGGCATGACGCGGCCTTTTGGTGGCTTGAGATGGGGGTTCGAATCCTCCCCCGGGAGCTGACGCACTGCGGGCCCTGATCGAATCGTTCCTCGATAGTCTGATGGCCCGATCGACCGTTCTTTTGGAGCTTGCGTGACCGACGCTCGTCCGGCGGCCGTGGTGGTGCTGGCTGCGGGGCAGGGGCGGCGGATGAAGTCGGCCACGCCGAAGGTGCTGCACGCGATGTGCGGGCGACCGCTGCTGGGCCACGTGCTCGCCGCCATCGCGCCGCTCAAGCCGGGGCGCACCCTCGTCGTACTCGGTCACGAACGAGACCAGGTCGAGGGCTTCCTCGCCGATGCGCTGCCCGGCGCGCAGATCGTCGACCAGGACGAGCAGAACGGCACCGGCCACGCCGCGCGGCTCGCACTCGACACCGCCGCTGATCTCACCGGGACGGTTCTCGTCATGCATGGCGACACCCCGTTGTTCACGACCGAGACACTCACCGCCGTGCTCGCGCGACACACCGAGGCCGGCGCCGACGCGACCATGCTCACCGCGGTCATGCCCGACCCCACCAACTACGGGCGGGTCACGCGCGACGCCGACGGCCATGTCACAGGCATCGTCGAGGACCGCGACGCCGACGAACGGATCAAAGAGATCCAGGAGATCTGCACCGGTGTCTACGCCTTCGACGCGACCGTCCTCCGCGACACCCTGGCCCGCATCGCCGCGGACAACGTGCAGGGCGAGGAATACCTCACGGACGCCATCGGCCTGCTCGTCGCCGACGGCAAGTCAGTCGTGAGTGTCGTCGCCGACGACTGGCAGGAGACGCTCGGCGTCAACGACCGCATCCAGCTCGCGGACGCCCGCCGCATCATGCGCGACCGCATCGTCGCTCACTGGATGCGGGAGGGTGTCACGATCACCGACCCGCTCACGACATGGATGGGCGTCAACGTCAGGCTCGAGCCCGACGTCACGCTTCACCAGAACACCCAGTTGCACGGGACGACCACGATCCGCGGCGGCGCCACGGTGGGACCCGACTGCACCCTGACCAACACACTCGTCGAGCGCGACGCCACCGTCGTCAAGTCGCACTGCGACGGCGCACAGATCGGCGCAGGCGCGTCGGTAGGCCCTTACAGCTACTTACGGTCCGGCACTGTCCTCGGCGCCGGCGCCAAGATCGGCGCGTTCGTCGAGACCAAGAAGGCCGACATAGGTGCCGACAGCAAGGTGCCGCACCTGACCTACGTCGGCGACGCGACCATCGGCTCTGGTGCCAACATCGGCGCCGGCACGGTCTTCGTCAACTACGACGGTGTCGACAAGCACCACACCACCGTCGGCGACGCGGCCTTCGTGGGCTCCGGCTCGATGCTCGTGGGCCCGCGCGACGTGGGCGCTGGCGCCTACGTCGCCGCCGGCTCGGTGATCACCGACGACGTCCCGGCCGGGGCAATGGGGGTCGGCCGGGCGCGGCAGCGCAACGTGCTCGGCTGGGTTTTCCGGCGACGCGCCGGGTCCAGATCGGCCGACGCCGCCCGGCAGGCAGGGGCAGACGGCACAATGGCCGAAGAGAGCAAAGCGAGTACCGACGAGGCCCAGCAGGGGGATCAGCCGTGACCGGCATCAAGACCACCGGCGAGAAGACCCTGATGCTCTTCTCCGGCCGGGCCCACCCGGAGCTCACCGACGAGATCGCCCATCAGCTCGACATCTCCGTCAGTCCCACCGACATCCGCGACTTCGCCGACGGCGAGATCTACGCACGCTTCAACGAGTCGGTCCGCGGGTGCGACGCCTTCGTCGTCGAAGCCATGACGACACCGGTCAACCAGTGGCTCATGGAGACGCTGATCATGTGCGACGCGCTCAAGCGCGGGTCGGCCAAGCGGATCACCGTCGTCCTGCCCTACTACCCCTACGCCCGGCAGGACAAGAAGAGCCGCGGCCGCGAGCCGATCTCGGCGCGGCTCGTCGCCGATCTCTACAAGACGGCCGGGGCCGATCGCATTCTCACCGTCGACCTGCACACCAGCCAGATCCAGGGCTTCTTCAACGGTCCGGTCGACCACCTGTTCGCGCTGCCGCTGCTCGCGCAACACGTCGCGGACAACTACGACACCAGCAACGTCACCGTCGTCGCCCCCGACTCCGGCCGGGTCCGGGTCGCCGAGCGGTGGACCGATCGGCTCGGCGGCACGCCGCTGGCGTTCATCCACAAGACCCGTGACCTCAACGTCGCCAACTCGGTAGTCGCCAACCGCGTCGTCGGTGAAGTCGCCGGCCGTACCTGTGTGCTGGTCGACGACATGATCGACACCGCCGGCACCATCACCAAGGCTGCCGAAGCGTTGTTCAACGACGGTGCTGCATCCGTCGTCGTCGCAGCGACCCATGGGGTGCTGTCCGGCCCCGCCGTCGACCGGTTGAAGAACAGCCGTATCAGCGAGGTCGTCCTCACCAACACGCTGCCGATCGGTCCCGACCAGCAGTTCGACAAGCTCACCGTCATCTCCATCGCGCCGCTCGTAGCCCGCGCGATCAGCGAGGTCTTCGCCGACGGCTCCGTCACCTCGCTGTTCGACGGGAACGCCTGACCTCGCTGCCCTACATGCAGAAGAAGCCGCTGTGCCGCATGGCTCGGCGGTCGGCCAACCGGTACGGCGAGTGCACGGTCGCCGGACCCGCCTCTACCTCCGCCGCGATGCGCTCCCACTGCAGCGCCGGCCGGGTGACCATCTTGTCCCTGCTCGAGTAGCGCGAGGGCGAGGAGTTGCCCTCGACGAACTTGGCCTGCGACACCTCCTTCGCGTGTGGGCCGGTGTAGCTCAGGATGTAGAGGCCCAGGTCGATGTCGACGACGTAGATCAGCCCGTTCTGCACCACCGGGTAGCTCCACATCGCACCGGTCCACGGTGGCGCGCTCGAGCCGGGCTTCGTGGTGTCGGTCGGCAGCAGTCCGGGCGTGTCCTTCGGCGGGAAGAACAGCCGGGCGTCACGCAGTTTCGGCGTGAACGACGGCGTCGGCACGTAAGCGCCGTCCTCGAACGGGTGGGCTGGGTCCGTCAGGTCCACCGCACGCAGACCGCCGCTGTAGTACGTCATCAGTGCGACGTCAGGGAACAGCGTCGGGTTGTGCGAGCTGAACGTGCCGTTCTTCTCCCCGCACTTCTGCGGGTCGTTCTCCGGGAGCTTGAACTCGCCCACCTGGGTGGCGCCGCCGTCGCTGTCGAGCTTGGCGGTGCGCAGCCAACCGAACGGGCAACCGTGACCGGCGTTGCCGTACTCCTCCTGGGTGAAGAACACGTAGGGCCGCTTGCCGGCGAACGGCACCGCGCTGTGCACGTTGTGGCCGTCGTCGAAGTGGCCGATGCCGACAGGATGCGCGACACCCACACCGGCGGCGGGCGGGTTCGCGAGCATCGAGGTGTCGAGCTCGTAGTAGCCCCAGTCCCAGGTGGCCATGTAGGCACGCGTCCCGTCGTCGCTCACCGCCAGCGAGTGCAGGTAACCCGAGCCGCTTTCGTCGGCAAAGTCGACGGTCTTCTGCGTCTGGTCGATGCCGAGGTCGTAGACGCCGGCCAGTGCGGGGCTGGCCGGGTCCGTCAGGTCGATGACCATGAGGTCCGGGGAGTAGATCGTGAACGTGACGTAGGCCAGCGCCCGGCCGGGGTGCGCCGGGTCCTTCCAGAGGAAGAACTCGTGCGGAGCCCGCGGGCCGAAGTCATAGGTGCTCAGCAGCTTGGGTTTCGTGCAGTCTGAGTGGATGTCGTAGATCTTGAGGTAGTTGATCGCGTCCGAGCCAGGTGTGTAGCCGTTGATGAACGGCGAGTAGCCCTCGACGACCAGGATGCCGAGGCCCGCATCGGCACGGATCTCCCGCTGCGTGGAGAGGCCCGTCGGGGGGATGATCCCGACCTGCGTCGGCTGGGTGGGCACGCTGGCGTCGACGACAGCGATGCCACCGTTGGGCCGGGTGGGCTCGTCCGCGCTGTTCGAGTAGTAACGGTCGCCCACGTAGACGCACTTGCCCGCGACGGCGATCGGAGAGTTCATTCCGCGCTGCTGGAGGTCGGTGTGGCCGACCAGCGTGAAGTTCCTGTCCAGCCCGTAGACCGAGGCGCTGCCGATGTTGGACGGTGGAGTCTTCGCCACGGCGGGGACGGCGACGACGGCCGCGGCTACAGCGGTCACGACGAGACCGGGACGCAGAATGTGGCGCAGTTTCATGGTCACCCCAACGATCGATGTGCCGCAGCCCTTCGACGGCAACCTGGGGAGTCCTGCTCGGCACGGTCAGTCGCGCTCGGGCACCGTTTTCCCTGCTACCGCCCGGTCACCTAGACTCGTCACTCGCCGCACCGGGCCGCCAGGCCTGCCCCGTCTGAGGAGTCACCGTCGTGTCCGAGGTCCGCATCACCGCCGAACCGCGAACCGAGTTCGGCAAGGGAGGCGCCCGGCGCACCCGACGAGCTGGCAAGGTCCCCGCCGTTCTCTACGGTCACGGCACCGACCCGCGCCACATCTCACTGCCACATCGTGACTTCGAACACGCGCTGCGCACCGACGGCGCCAACGTCCTTCTCTCCATCGCCATCGATGGCACCGACGAGCTCGCCCTGCCGAAGTCGATCCAGCGCGACCCGATCCGCGGCAGCATCGAGCACATCGACCTGATCCTCGTCCGACGCGGCGAGAAGATCACCGTCGACGTCCCCGTCACACTGACCGGCGACGTCGTACCGGGTGGTTTCGTCGACCAGCAGCTCAACGTTCTGTCCGTGGCGGCCGAGGCGACCAACATCCCGTCCGGCTTCTCAGTCTCCATCGACGGTCTCGAGATCGGCGCCTCGATCCACGCGCGCGAGGTCGGGCTTCCCGAGGGCACCGAGCTTGCCGGCGACCCGGACACCGTCGTCGTACACATCCTTGTCGCGCCGACGGCTGAGCAGTTCGAGGCCGAGCTCGCCGAGGCCGAGGCCGAGATGGGTTCGGGCGCCGGTGCGCAGCCTGAGCACGAGGATGCCGAGGCCGGTGCGGGCGACGCTGCGCCCGCCGCGGACTCCGGCGAGGGTGGCCCGGCCGAGGGCCAGGGCGCCGCGGAGTAGTCACCGATGGCCGACTCCGGCGCCTGGCTGGTCGTCGGTCTCGGCAATCCGGGGCCGCAATACGCAGGCAACCGACACAACGCCGGTTACGTCGTGGCCGACGTGCTCGCAGACCGCCTGCGCAGCCGCTTCAAGGCGCACAAGGGCAGGGCTGACGTCGTCGAGGCACGTCTCGAGGACCACCGCGTGGTCCTGGCCAAGCCGCGGTCCTACATGAACGAGTCCGGCGGCCCGGTCTCGTCCCTGCGCGACTTCTACAAGGTTCCGGTCGAGCAGATGATCGTCGTGCACGACGAGCTGGACTTGCCCTTCGGTGCCATTCGGCTGAAGCAGGGCGGGGGCGACAACGGGCACAACGGGCTGAAGTCGTTGCGTCGCTCGCTCGGCTCCGGCGAGTTCTTCCGCGTTCGGCTCGGGATCGGCCGACCACCGGGTCGGCAGGACCCGGCTGAGTGGGTGCTGCGCGACTTCTCCGCCGCCGAGCGCAAGGAACTCGCCCTGCATGCCGAGCGCGCCGCGGACGCCGTCGAGTCGCTGCTCGCCGACGGTCTCGCCGTGGCTCAGAACCACTACAACGACTGACGACAGG
>JAVEEE010000495.1 GCA_030840615.1 Frankiaceae bacterium
CCCAGGCCTGGCACTCCGGACAGCGACCCACCCACTTGGCCACCTCGAGGCCGCACTCGTCGCAGCGGTAAGCAAGGCGGTCGCGCGTGCTGGTCCTGGCCATGCCGCGACGGTAAGGCCGACCGGCGACATGTTCGCCGCGCCGCGCTGTCAGTCCGGCACTGGGCTGTCAGTCCGGCGCCGGGCTGCCAGTCGGCGTCGTGCTGGGCGGTCTAGCCAGCAGGATGCGGGGCGAGTCGCTTCGAAGCGAGGGCCGTCTTGCAGAGGCCGGCCAGGACGTCGTAGGCCTCCTGGCCCATTAGCTCGACCAGCTCCGGCCCGTAGGTGACGTAGAGCGGGTCGGGGGCGACGTGTGCCTCCGACGCGCCGCTGCACCACCACACCAGGTCGTGGCCGCCCGGTCCCCAACCGCGACGGTCATACTCGCCGATCGTCGTCACGAGGACCTTGGTGTCGTCGGGCCGCGTCACCCGGTCATAGGTACGCCGGATCGGCAGCTGCCAGCACACGTCCGGCTTCGTCTCGAGCGGATGCAGGTCGACGTTCAGCGCGTGCAGGTGCAACGCACAACCCTGTCCCGCGGCGAAGCCGGGGCGGTTGAGGAAGATGCACGCTCCGTTGATCCGCCGGGTACGACGCTTGCCGTCCTCGACCTCACTGATGCCGGTTTTCAAGCCCTGCTTGCGAAACTGCCACTCGTCCTCAGTCAGCTGCCGCGCGAACTTCTCGACCCGCTTCTCGTCGGCCTTCTCGGCGTAGAAGGCGCCGTGCGAGCAGCAGCCGTCGTCGGCGCGCTTCTTCACGATGCCCTTGCAACCGGAGCCGAAGATGCACGTCCAGCTCGACAACAACCAGGTCAGGTCGCAGCGGAAGATCTCCTCCTCGTCGTCGGGGTTGACGAACTCGACCCACTGACGCGGGAAATCCAGGGAGACCTCAGGCACGTGGACACTCTATGCGGGTTGAGGCCTGGGGGAGACTAGTGACATGGCCGTCGTCCAGGTGCCCGCGGCGAAGATCGCGCTGTCGACGGCCTCGGTCTACCCCGAGTCGACCGCTGCCGCCTTCGAGATCGCTTCGCGACTGGGTTACGACGGGGTCGAGGTCATGGTCTGGACCGACCCGGTCAGCCAGGACCCCGAGGCGCTCAAGCGACTCTCCGACTACCACGAGGTGCCGGTAGTCGCCGTACACGCGCCCTGCCTGATCATCACCCAGCGAGTCTGGGGGACCGAGCCCTGGGCCAAGCTCGTGCGCGCCCGCAACGCGGCCGATTTGCTGGGCGCAACGACCGTCGTCGTGCACCCGCCGTTCAGGTGGCAGCGCGACTACGCCCGCGACTTCCTCGCCGGCATCCGGCGCATGTCCAACGACACGGACGTGCGGTTCGCGGTCGAGAACATGTTCCCGCTGCGGGCGCGCGGCCGGGCAGTGACGCCCTACGCCCCCGACTGGGACCCCACGGACGAGGACTTCCCGGACTTCACGATCGACCTGTCGCACACGTCGGTGTCCCAGTCCGACGCGATGGACATGGCGCGCAAGATGGACAGGCGGCTGGCGCACGTGCACATCGCCGACGGCATCGGCGGTCCGCGTGACGAGCACATGGTGCCGGGACGTGGCACGCAGCCGTGCGCGGAGCTGCTGGAGACACTCGCGCGCGCGGGCTTCGACGGCATCGTCGTCGTGGAGGTCAACACCCGTCGGGCCGAGAGCCGGGCCGAGCGTGAGGCCGACCTTGCGGAAGCCCTGGCGTTCACCCGACTGCACTTCGCGGCTCCCGCCGAGGTCACGACCGACGGATAGCCTGGATTCGTGCTTCGCGCCGTCCTGCTGACCGCGGCTCGCAACCGGGCCGTTCGCCGTCTTGTCGAGAACGCGCCCGTGTCGCGCACCGTCGTACGCCGGTTCGTGGCAGGCACGAGTGTCGACGACGCGGTGCGGGTCTCTGCCGAGCTGGTCGCGGAGAGCCTGATGGTCAGCCTCGACCATCTGGGTGAGGACACCACCGAGGTCGGTCACGCCGAGGCGACGACGAAGGCTTACGTCACGTTGTTGTCGAGGCTCGCGGACCGCGATCTGGCGGGGCGCGCCGAGGTGTCCGTGAAGCTGTCCGCGGTCGGCCAGGCGCTCGACGAGTCGATGGCGCTCGACAATGCGCGGGCAATCTGTGAGGCCGCGGCGGCCGCGTCGACGACGGTCACCATCGACATGGAGGACCACACGACGACGGACTCCACGCTGGGCATCGTGCGCGAGCTCCGCCAGGACTTCTCATCGGTCGGTGCCGTGCTGCAGGCCTACCTGCGCCGGACCGAGGCCGACTGCCGCGATCTTGCCCGGCCGGGCTCGCGGGTTCGCCTGTGCAAGGGCGCCTATCGGGAGCCGGAGAGCGTCGCGTTCCAGTCCCGTCTCGAGGTCGACCGCTCCTACGTGCGCTGCCTGCGGGTGCTGGTGGAGGGCCCGGGCTATCCGATGGTCGCGACTCATGACCCACGCCTGGTCCGCATCGCCGGCGCGCTGCTCGACCGCACCGACCGGGTGAAGGGCAGCTACGAGTACCAGATGCTCTTCGGCATCCGACCGAACGAGCAGCGGCGGCTCGCCGACGCGGGCGAGACGGTGCGCGTCTACGTTCCCTACGGCGACGAGTGGTACGGCTACCTCATGCGCCGCCTGGCCGAGCGGCCGGCCAACGTGGCGTTCTTCCTGCGGGCCCTCGCGACAAAGTCCTGACACGCCTAACCTGCCCTCATGGGGGTGGAGCCCGGGCGACACACGCCGCGCGAGTCCGCCGGCAGCGAGTTCGTCTTTTTCAGCCCGCAGGCCTGACCGCGTCGGCGCTGCCTCGCGTGCTGACGTGGGACGATCTGTCCCATGAACGAGAAGGTTGCGGTCCTCGGCGCGGGGAAGATGGGCGAGGCGTTGCTCTCCGGTCTGCTGCGCGCGGGTCACGCAGCCGACGACCTGCTGTTCACCGAGCGCCACGACGAGCGCACCAAGATGCTCGAGGAGCGTTACGGCGTGCGCGGCGTCAGCACCGCGGAAGCAGCTGAGCAGGCCGACACGCTGCTGGTCGCAGTGAAGCCGCAGGAGATGACGGCGTTGCTAGACGACCTCGCACCAGCTGCGACGTCGCGCAACCTCGTCATCTCGATCGCGGCTGGGATCCCGACGGCCTTCCTCGAGGCCCGGCTGGCTGAAGGCACCCCCGTCGTACGCGTCATGAGCAACACCCCGGTCTTCGTCGATCAGGCGATGAGCGCGATCTCGGCGGGCGCACACGCGACCGAGGACCACCTCGGTCGGACCGAGGCGCTGCTGCGCCCGGTGGGCAAGGTCATCCGCGTGCCGGAGTCCCAGCTCGACGCGGTCACCGCACTGTCGGGCAGTGGTCCGGCGTACTTCTTCTTCCTGGTCGAGGCGATGATCGACGCCGGCATCCTGCTGGGGTTGCCGCGAGCCGTGGCAGCCGAGCTCATCGTGCAGACCGCGGTCGGCTCGGCCCAGATGCTGCGGGACTCGGGCGAGCACCCGGTCCAGCTGCGCGAGGCGGTCACCAGCCCGGGCGGTACGACGATCGCCGCCATCCGCGAGCTGGAGAAGCACGGCGTTCGGGCCGCGCTGCTCGCGGCTCTGGAGGCTGCGTGCAACCGCTCACGAGAGCTCGCCGCCGGGCACGGCTGAGCCCGCCCTGACCGGGCCCTCAACCCCGGCCTGGTTCCCCGCCTGAACCGTGGCGGCGGCGGAGCCGTGTCCGGTTGTATGGGAAATGTTCCCCGGATCGCGACTGCTGCCGTCCTGTGTGTCGCCGCTGCCGGCTCGGCGCCGGTCCTCGCCCAGGGGGCGGCGGTGCATCACCGCACCGTGGCCCTGCAGGCCGACAACTTCCGGTTCTGCGCGGCCAGCGCGGCGGCCTGCCTGCCGACCGACTCCGGCAACACGACGACCGTCAAGGTCGGCACCAGGGTGTCGTGGACCTACACGGACACCGCTTGCGACGTCATCGTGCCGTGCCCGGGACACAACGTCATCTTCGCGAAGGGCGGCAGCAAGAAACTCGTCAAGTCCGACGGCGCACGCATCTTCAGCATGGTGTTTCGCAGGGCGGGCACTTACGACTACTTCTGCTCCGCGCACGAGCCGTTCGGCATGACCGGCGCGGTCGTCGTCAAACGCCGCTGACATCGCCCACCGCGGCCGGGGCAGGATGGGGGCGTGGCCTGTCAGCTCGCGGTCCCCTGGGACGACGCACTCGTCGGCTACGACTTCGGCCCCTCGCATCCGCTCAACCCGATCCGGGTCGAGCTGACGATCGCGCTCGCGCGCGAGCTCGGCGTGCTCGACCTGCCGCAGGTCGAGACGCTCCCCGTCGCTGCCGCGACCGACGAGGAGCTGACGCTCGTGCACACGCCGGACTACCTCGATGCCGTACGCCGGGCCGGCACAACGCTCGCCGCTGACCTCGAGCACGGCCTCGGCACACCGGACGATCCGGTTTTCGCGGGTATGCACGAGGCAACGGCACTGGTGGCAGGAGCCACACTCGCTGCTGCCCGCGCGGTGCACGAGGGTCGGCATCAGCACGGCGTGAACGTCGCCGGAGGTCTGCATCACGCGATGGCGGCGAGCGCTTCCGGATTCTGCATCTACAACGACCCCGCCATCGCGATCGCGTGGCTGTTGCAGCAAGGGGTCGAGCGCGTCGCCTACGTCGACATCGACGTGCACCACGGTGACGGTGTGCAGGCGGCCTTCTGGGAAGACCCACGAGTGCTCACGATCAGCGTCCATGAGTCGGGTCGCACCCTCTTCCCGGGCACCGGGTTCCCATCGGAGATCGGCGGTCCGGGCGCCGAAGGCAGCGCGGTCAACGTCGCCCTCCCAGCCGGCACCGGCGACGACGGATGGCTGCGCGCCGTGCACGCCGTCGCACTTCCGCTCGTGCGCGCGTTCGCGCCGACCTACCTCGTGACGCAGCACGGTTGTGACTCGCACGCGCTGGACCCCCTGGCCAACCTCTTGGTTTCGGTCGACGGGCAGCGCGCCGCCCACGCGATGTTGCACGCACTCGCGCACGAGGTCTGCGACGGCCGTTGGATCGCGACCGGAGGCGGAGGTTATGAGCTCGTCCGGGTCGTGCCACGCACGTGGACGCATTTGCTCGCAGAGGCCGCGGGCGCTGCGCTCGACGTCGAGATCGAGACACCGCAAGAGTGGCGTGACTTCGTGCTGCGACGCACCGAAAGCCACGCCCCGACGCGCATGACCGACGGTCGCAGCGCCGAGTTCGAGCCTTACGCCGGCCGGGTGGCCGACGCCGTCGACCGGGCCATCCAGGCGACCCGTGACGCCGTCTTCGCCCGGCACGGCCTCGACGTCGCGGAACCCGCGTGACCCTGTCGTTGCCGTTGCCGCCGCCCAGTCGCGAGGCGCTGGTCGAACACCTCGTCCGACACCGCATCGCCGGCTCGGTCGCGACCGCGCGGGCGAGCAACCTCGGCAACATCACCAAGATGCTCGACCGGGATCCCGACTACTGGTTCGGGCTCGACCTCGATCGGGACTGGTCGTTCGCACAGGTGCTCGAGGTGGTCGCAGATCGGGCAGGCATCGATCCGGACGAAACGCGCGCGACCGGTGCCGACACGATCGACCCGCAGCGCTGCGTCGACGCGCTTGACGCGGTCGCCGACCTGCTCGAGGAGGTGGCCGCCAGGCGTGGCCGGGTCCTGTTCGCCACCGGGCACCCGACCGGGCTGCTGGCGCTCTACCTCCCCATCGCAGCGGCGCTCGCCGATGCCGGTTGCACCGTGGTGACGCCTGCCGCCGAGCAATGGGTCGACGTGCCGGCGGGACGGCGCAGGATCAGGTACGTCGGCGGCGTCGCGACCCTCGGCACCGGTGGCGACCTGCTGCACACCCACGCCCCCGAGCCGATGGTGACGGCCCTCGCCAGCACTCAGTCGCCGGCGGCGGACCTCGTCGTCGCGGACCACGGCTGGGCCGGTGCGGCCGGCCAGGCGGGGCTGCGCACCATCGGTTTCGC
>JAVEEE010000001.1 GCA_030840615.1 Frankiaceae bacterium
ACGAGCAAGTTGGTAGTCCTCTGTCGGCCAGGCCCGGCGCTGCACATCTAGGGGTACGGCGAACCATCGCCCCGTCGGGTCGACCTGAGTCGCGTGAGCAATGAGCGCCTCGTCGCGCAAATGGAAAAAGTCCGAGCACTCGATCCTGGTCGTGATGCGCCCCACGTCGTCTGGCTTGTCGACCCAGGAAGCCAACCATTCGCTGAACGGTGACTCCAGACCGAGCAAGACAACCGCGTCGTGCAGTGCTTGCACGCGCTCCTTGTGAAAGGTCTCTTGGTAGTAGAGCTTCAGCGGCTGCCACGGCTCACCCGTGCCGGGGTAGCGCTCGGGGTCGGGCGCCGCGTCGAAGGCCTCGATGCTGACCCGGTGACACATGATGTGATCCGGATGCGGATAGCCGCCGTTCTCGTCGTACGTCGTGATCACGTGGGGGCGGAAGGTCCGCACGAGCCGAACCAACGGTTCCGCGGCGATCTCGAGCGGCTCGAGGGCGAAGCAGCCGTCGGGCAGCGGCGGTAGCGGATCGCCCTCGGGCAGCCCGGAGTCGACGAATCCGAGCCACGAGTGGTGCGCGCCGAGCAGCCCGATCGCACGTTCCATCTCCCGGTGCCGGATGCCCGCCAGGTTGGCGATCACGTCGGGACGGTCCATGGCCGGGTTGAGGATCGAGCCGCGCTCACCGCCGGTGCACGTGGCGACGAGGACGTCGACTCCCTCGCGCACATAACGCGCCACCGTCGCGGAGCCCTTGCTCGCCTCGTCGTCCGGGTGGGCGTGCACGGCGAGCAGCCGCAACCTGTCCTCTGTCACCTGGGCATTCTCGCTGCCGGAGTCTCCGGCCGCATCCGCGGGTAACCTCGACCGCATGACTGAGGCGACCGAGACCTCCACGGCCGAGGCATCCGTCACGTGGCTCACCCAGGAGGCGTTTGACCGGCTCACCGCCGAGCTGGAGAACCTGACCGGACCCGCGCGCGCGGAGATCTCGCAGCGCATCGGCGCGGCCCGGGCCGAGGGCGACCTGAAGGAGAACGGCGGCTACCACGCGGCGAAGGACGAGCAGGGCAAGATGGAAGCCCGCATCCGGCAGCTGACCCAGCTGTTGCGCGACGCGCGCGTCGGCCAGCCACCAGCCGCGGACGCGGGGGTCGCCGGACCCGGCATGATCGTGACCGTGCGGGTGGAGGGCGACGAGGAAACCGTCCTCATCGGGTCCCGCGAGGAAGCTGCGGTCACGGACATGACCGTCTACTCCGCCCAGTCACCGATGGGGCAGGCACTTTCGGGTCTCAAGCCGGGCGGCTCCGTGACCTACGCCGCCCCGAACGGCCGTGACATCACCGTCGAGCTCCTCGACGTGCGGCCCTACACCGGCTGACATCAGCGGCGTACGACGCGAACCTCGCGTTCCCTGGTCGACCATCGGCCGGAGTCGTGCCGCCGTCCCCAGCGCAGTGACCCGGTCACCCGGTAACGCCCCGGTTTCAGCACCCGGTCGAGCATCGGCACATCGCCACACGCGAAGGGCATGACCCACGTCGTCAGCCGTTGGACCGCGCCGGGCGCAAGCTCTAGCTGCGCCACGCCGACGGCGTCCGTGTAGATCACTGCGGCGCCACGACCGTCCCGGTCGACGAGGTGCACCTTCTCGAGCTGGCTTGTGAGCCGGACGGTGCCATCGCTGGCGTTGCGGATGACGAGCTCCACCTTCGTCGCTCGATGCCCTGCGACGAGCGGAGCCCGGTCGAGGTGCATCCTCAGCGTAAGCCCGGCTGCCGGCGGTCGGGTGCGTGCCGGCGGAGGTCGGTTGACGCACCAGCTGAACCCGGTGCTCCACCCGGCTCGACCATCGGGCACGTCCCAGATCGACTGTGCGAGCAGCAGCCGCTGGCCGGGATAGACCTGGTCCGGATGACCGTCGAGCTGGTCACGGTTGAGCATCCGGATCTGTGCGACCTCGTGCGCGACAGCGCGCTCGGATGGCCGCCCACCGCGCTGGTGGAAGTCGTCACGAACCCGACCGAGGAAGTCTCGCGCGATGCTCCACAGCCACTCGCCGGAGCGAACGGTGTGGTGCGCCGGGAAGTGCAAGGAGGGCCGGCCCGGGGCAGCGTCGGCGATGCCGACGGGCAGGAGTGCCGTGACGACGGCTGCGACGGCGACCGCGACCACTGCTCTTGTCCGACGCATGTTTCCTCGCTTCTAGTGAAAGGCCAGGGGGTAGCCAACGGCCCGCAGCCGGTCGAGCACCGCGTCGCAGTGCTCCTGGCCGCGCGTCTCCAGCTGCAGTGCAACCTCGACCTCGTCGACATGCAAGTGCGGTCCGGTGCGCTGGTGCTCGATGTCGAGCACGTTGGCACCGGACGCTGCGAGCTCTCCCAGCAGCCGGGCCAGCTCACCGGGGCGATCGGGGATGCGGAGCCGGAACGACAGGTAGCGGCCGGCCGCAGCCATGCCGTGGCGGAGCACGCGCAAGAGCAGCACCGGATCGATGTTGCCGCCGGACAGCACGGCGACGACCGGTGGCTCGAACCGTGGCGGATCATCCATCACCGCGGCGACGGCAGCGACTCCGGCGGGTTCCACCACGAGTTTTGCGCGCTCGAGGCAGAGCAGCAACGCCCGCGACAGCGCGTCCTCGCTGACGGTCACGATGTCGTCGACGAGCTCGTGCACCATGCGGTAGGTCAGGTCGCCGGGGCAGCCGACCGCGATGCCGTCGGCGATCGTCGACATGCTGTCGAGTGGTGTCGGTCGGCCGGATCGCAACGATGCCGGGAAGGCCGCGGCCCCGGCTGCCTGTACGCCGACGACGCGCACCTCGGGCCGCGCACTCTTGATGGCCGCCGCGATGCCACTGATCAGCCCGCCACCGCCGACGCTGACGACGACCGTGCGCAGCTCCGGACACTGCTCCAATATCTCCAGGCCGACGGTGCCCTGGCCCGCCACGATGTCGACGTGGTCGAACGGATGGATGAGCACCGCCCCGGTCACGGATGAGAAGTCGTTGGCGGCCTGCAACGCGTCGTCCACGGTGACACCGGAGAAGCGCACGTCGGCGCCGTAGGCCTTCGTGGCCTCCACCTTCGGGATGGGGGCGCCGTCGGGCATGAAGACCGTGGCGTGGGTGCCGAGGAGTGCGGCGGCGAGGGCCACACCCTGCGCGTGGTTGCCGGCACTGGCTGCGACGACACCGCACGCACGCTCCTCGTCGCTCAGCCGCGAGATGCGCACGTAGGCACCGCGGATCTTGAACGAACCGGTCCGCTGCAGGTTCTCGCACTTGAGC
This sequence comes from Frankiaceae bacterium, assembly GCA_030840615.1. GTDB lineage: Bacteria > Actinomycetota > Actinomycetes > JAFAQI01 > JAFAQI01 > JAFAQI01. The sequence continues at coordinate 3,296 of JAVEEE010000001.1, forward strand.
AACACCGGGCCGCCGACGCGTTCGGACAGCGGGCGGGACCCTTCCAGTGGGGTGAGCCGGGCGACGCCCGTGAGGATCTCGCGGGCTGCCTCGATCTCGTCCCGGCCGACGACGGGTGTCGTCATCCCCAGTGCGACAGGTCGCGGCCCAACCACTGCCCGAGCTGTTCGTTGTAGGGGCGGAAGTGTTCGTCGAGCCGCTTCTTGGTTTCCTCGCTCATCGGTGCGTACTCGTCCTGCCGACGCATCCGCCACTTCGCCTCGAGCGACGCAGCCACGGCCGGATCCACGCCGAGAAACGAGAAGAGTGCCTCGAGGGACGCCACCCGGTCCTTCAGCAGGTCTTCGAGCAACATCACGTGCAACCGGTCCCGGCCGTAAGAGCCCTCCAAGGGCAGAAGCTGCTCGACGTACTGACCGCGGTCCATGTAGGAGTAGTGCCTGCGCTCCTTGACCGAAGCGTTGACAAGACGCGAGTCCTCGCGGTCGAGCGCCGCCTCGAAACCCCCCTCGACAACCTTGTCGCGCCGGCGCGAGTGCCAGTAGTGCGAGTAGGCGCGCTCGGTGGGGTTGCGGAGGATGACGACGAGGCGGGCCTCGGGCACCGTCTCGATCATCCGTTGCCGGCTGACCTCCTCGTACATGTAGATCGGCGTGGCCTCGCCTGCTTGCAGC
>JAVEEE010000040.1 GCA_030840615.1 Frankiaceae bacterium
GTAGGTGTTGCGCGCAAGTCCCGGCAGGCACAGCGCGGCTGCACTCGCGGGCAGCGTCCAGGCGACGACACGGTGCCCGCCCCAGCGACCGATGGCAGCGGGCAACGCGAGCGATGCAGCAACCGACCCGATGGGCAGCCCGACGAGGGCCGCGCCGAGCAGCCCGTTGCTGAGGTGCAGATCTGCTTGCACGGTCGGAATCCGGCTGATCCAGGACGCGCCGATGAACCCGAGGAGGAAGAACACCGTCGCGAGTCCCGCAGAGTTGCGACCCACGGACCCCACGGTGTTGCGGCTGGCCGGCGACGTGCCGCTGTTCATCTCAATGCACGGGAACGAACGCGGCGAGCAGCAGCCAGGCAACCGGTGCGGTCGGCAGCAGCGAGTCGAGCCGGTCCATCAAGCCACCGTGCCCGGGCAGCAGGCTGCCCATGTCCTTCACGCCGATATCCCGCTTGATCATCGACTCGCCCAGGTCGCCGAGTGTTGCCGTGCAGACCGTGGCAAGGCCGAACAGCACTCCCTGCCACCATTGCCCGTGCAGCAGCAGATCGACGATGAGAGCACCGCAAACCGCGCACGCCAGCGTCGAGCCGGCGAACCCTTCCCAGGACTTCTTGGGACTGATCACCGGTGCCATGAGGTGCTTGCCGAAGACAACGCCGAACGCGTAGCCCCCGACGTCGCTGGCGACGACGGTCGCGATGAACGCCGTCACCCGCCGGTCGCCGTCGTGCGGTGCGAGCAGCAATGCGGCGAAGCCCGCGAGATAACCGACGTAGACAAGGCAGAGCAACCCGCCACCCAGGTCGGCGAGCAGTCCATGCGCGCCCTCGGCCAGTCGCCAGATCACCACCGCTACGGCGGTCAGCAGCATCGCGACGGTCATCGCCTCGCGGCCTCTGTGGTAGCCGTGCGCGAGGATGAAGCAGGCGCCCACCGCCAACGGCACGAACGGCGCGTGCATGTCCTTGATGCGGAGGGCATGCACCAGCTCCCACAAGCCGAGCAGGATCACGATGGCGACGAAGACGAGAAAGGCCGGCTTGTAGGTGTAGAGCGTGCCGAGGATCAGCCCGCCCAGCGCGAGCCCGACGACGATCGCGACCGGCAGGTTGCGCCCGGCCCGGCCGGCGGTCGGCGACACCGGCGCGTCTGGTGTCTCTTGTGCCGGCACCATCACCCGCTCGAGCTCCGCCATCAGACCTCGAGCAGCTCGGCTTCCTTGTGCCGCAGCGCGTCGTCGACGTTGTCGACGTAGGTGTGCGTGATCTTCTCCAGCTCTTTCTCCGCGCGGGCGACGTCGTCCTCGCCGGCGTCGCCGTCACGCGCGAGCTTGTCGAGGTGCTCCTTCGCGTGTCGCCTGATGTTGCGGATGGAGACGCGGCCCTCTTCCGCCTTGTGCCGCGCGACCTTGATGAGCTCCTTGCGTCGTTCCTCCGTCAGCTGCGGGAAGGTGACGCGGATGAGGTTGCCGTCATTCGTGGGGTTGACGCCGAGGTCGCTGTCGCGGATCGCCTTCTCCACGGCACCGAGCTGCGACTTGTCGTAGGGAGTGATGACGGCCATCCGGGGTTCCGGCACATGGAAGGACGCCAGCTGGTTCACCGGTGTCGGAACGCCGTAGTAGTCGACGACGATCTTCGCGAACATCTGAGGAGTGGCACGGCCGGTCCGCACGGTCGCGAGGTCCTCGCGCAGTACGTGGACGGCCTTCTCCATCTTCTCCTCGGCCTCGAGCATCGTCTCGTCGATCACCGCGTCTCCCTACTGTCCGCCGCTGCCGCGCGACACCAGCGTGCCGATCTTCTCACCGCGGACGGCGCGCGCGATGTTTCCGTCGGTGAGCAGGTCGAAGACCACGATCGGTAGTTGGTTGTCCATGCACAGGCTGATCGCCGTCGCGTCGGCCACCCTCAGGCCCCGCGCGATGACCTCGGAATAGCTCAACGCATCGAACTTCGTCGCGCCCGGATGCGTCTTGGGGTCTGCGTCGTAGACGCCGTCGACGGTCTTGGCCATCAGCAGCACCTGCGCGCCGATCTCCAGCGCGCGCTGCGCCGCGCAGGTGTCGGTAGAGAAGAACGGCGCACCAAGACCGGCGCCGAAGATGACCACGCGGCCCTTCTCGAGGTGGCGGATCGCCCGGCGCGGAATGTAAGGCTCGGCGACCTGGCCCATGGTGATGGCGGTCTGAACCCGCGTCTCGATGCCGGCCTTCTCGAGGAAGTCCTGCAGCGCGAGACAGTTGATGACGGTGCCGAGCATGCCCATGTAGTCCGCGCGAGGCCGGTCGACCCCACGCTGCGCAAGCAACGCCCCGCGGAACATGTTGCCACCGCCGACGACGATGCCCACCTGCACACCGCTGCGTACGACATCGGCGATCTGTCGGGCGATGTCCGAAACGATCACGGGGTCGATGCCGAGCTTGTCGCCGCCGGCGAACGCCTCACCGGAGAGCTTGAGGAGGACCCGGTTCCACTGCGAGTCGGCGCCTGCCCAGTCGTCCACGGACGCAGTCTCTCCCAACCCGGTCTCCGCGGTCAGGCCCCGACCTCGAACCGCGCGAAGCGCTTGAGGGTCACACCGGCCTCGTCGAGCACCGCCTTGACCGTTTTCTTGTTGTCACGGACGTAGGACTGCTCCAGCAGCACGTTCTCCTTGAAGAACCCGTTGACCCGGCCCTCCACGATCTTGGGCAGTGCTTGCTCGGGCTTGCCCTCCTCGCGCGCAGTCGCCTCGGCGATGCGGCGCTCGTTCTCGACGATGTCGGCGGGAACCTCGTCGCGGGTAAGGTAGCGCGCGCGCAACGAGGCGATCTGCATGGCAGCGCCGCGAGCAGTCTCGACGTCGTCACCGTCGAACTCGACGAGGACACCGATCTGCGCCGGCAGGTCGCTGGCCCGCCGGTGCATGTAGGCAGCGACCTTCCCGTCGAACACCACTACTCGACCCAGGTCGAGCTTCTCGCCGATGACGGAGGCAAGCGCTTCGATGTTCTGCGCGACCGTTTTGCCGTCGGCAAGCTCGGCCGCGAGAAGGGCATCGCGATCAGCCGGCTTCGCCGCCGCTGCGTGAGCGACGATGTCGGCGGCGAGCTGCTGGAACTCCTCGTTCTTGGCGACGAAGTCCGTCTCGCAGTTGATCTCGACGAGGGCGCCCTCTGCGGCAGCGACGAGACCGTTGCCGGCGGTGCGGTCCTGGCGGTTCTGCACCTTTGCGGCGTACTTCACCCGCAGGATCTCGGTGGCCTTCGAGAAGTCACCGTCCGCTTCTTCGAGGGCCTTCTTGGAGTCCATCATTCCGGCGCCGGTGGCGTCCCGGAGCTTCTTCACGTCAGCAGCGCTGATTGCCATGATCTGCTTCTCTCGATTCAGGTCGTACGTCGTCGTACGGGGTGACGCTCAGGACTGGGCGGTCCCGTCGCCTGCTGGCGTCGCCTCGGTGGCCTCGGCCGGAGCCGGTGCTTCCGCTGCCGGTGCCTCGGCTGCCGGTGCTTCGGCTGCCGGTGCTTCGGCATCCGCAGCGGGGGCGGCCGGTGCCTCGGCCGCCGGGGCGGCCGCTGCCGTCGCGTCGCCCTGGAGCAGCTCGCGCTCCCAGTCGGCGAGTGGCTCGTCGCTTCCGAGCGCGCCCGGCTCAGGCTTCTCCTCGCCGGCCGCGGCGCCGGCGCGTGCGATGGTGCCTTCGGCGACCGCGTCAGCGATGACCCGGGTCAAGGTGCTGACGGCGCGGATCGCGTCGTCGTTGCCGGGGATCGGGTAGTCGACCTCGTCGGGGTCGCAGTTGGTGTCGAGGATCGCGATGACCGGGATGTTGAGCTTGCGCGCCTCGGCGATCGCGATGTGTTCCTTCTTCGTGTCGACGATCCAGACCGCGCTGGGGATCTTCTGCATGTTGCGGATGCCACCGAGCGTGCGCTCGAGCTTCTCCCGCTCGCGGGACAGCATGAGCGCTTCCTTCTTCGACGTCACGTGCGCGCCACCGGTCTGCTCGAGAACCTCGAGCTCCTTCAGCCGCTGCAGTCGCTTGTAGACCGTCGAGAAGTTGGTCAGCATGCCGCCGAGCCAACGCTGGTTGACATAGGGCATGCCGACGCGCGTCGCCTGCTCGGAGATCGCGTCCTGCGCCTGCTTCTTCGTCCCGATGAACATGATCGACCCGCCGTGCGCGACGGTCTCCTTGACGAAGTCGTAGGCGCGGTCGATGTAGGACAGGGACTGCTGCAGGTCGATGATGTAGATGCCGTTGCGCTCGGTGAAGATGAAACGCTTCATCTTCGGGTTCCAGCGACGGGTCTGATGCCCGAAGTGGACGCCGCTCTCGAGCAGCTGGCGCATCGTGACGACGGCCATGGTCGTGCTCCTCTCGCGCCCCGCCAGCTTGCGCTGGGCGACGCGCCCGGTTGTCCGCGCCGGCCGGGTGGCCGTCGCGCCTGACGCCTCCGACGCTCCGGGCCCCGGAGGGACCGGCCGGTGCGCCCCGCCCGGCTTCGGGCGGACTGGTGGCGTGCGAAGTCGGCCCGCCGAGGCGAACCGCTGTCCACAGTGTACGTCGAACCCCACAACCGTCCGTCCCGGCGCCCTGGCGACGCCTCGGGCAGCGACGCTGGCGCCATGCGCCGCGCCCTGCTCACCCTGTCGATGGTGACCGTCGTACTGGCCCTCCTGGTCGCCTTGCCGCCGGCTCCGGCGCGGGCCGCGCCGGGCTGGTCCTGGCCACTGCCGGGCCCGCCTGAGGTCGTTCGCGGCTTCGACCCGCCGGCCGAGCCGTGGCTGGCCGGGCACCGCGGCGTCGACCTGGCCGGTCGCGTCGGGGAGCCGGTGCGAGTCGCCGGGGCCGGCACCGTCGCGTTCGCGGGGAAGGTCGGCGGCATCCCGGTCCTGTCCGTCCGGCACGCCGGCGGGTTGCTGACCACCTACGAACCCGTGGTGGCTGACGTACGCGTCGGCGACGCCGTCGTCGCCGGTCAGCGGATCGGGCGGCTCGTCGAGCGCGACAGCCACTGCGCGCCGGACGCCTGCCTGCATTGGGGACTGCGTCGCGGCGCCGACTACCTCGACCCGCTCGCTCTCGTCTCCCCGACCCAGGTCCGCCTGCTGCCCCTCGGCCACCCGGGCGGCTGGCAGGTGCCGGCAGCCGGAACGAGCTCGCTCGGTGCAGGCTCGGTCGCGGCCGCGCTGCTGCTCAGCCGTCGGCGGAAGGTGTCTCGGTAGGCGCGGGATCGCCCGTCGCGCCGGGACTGCCGGTCGTCTCCGGGAGGGCTTTCTCAGTCGCGCTGATCGGCGAGCTTGCCGCGAAGCTGCAGGACCGCCTTGGTGTGCATCTGGCAGATCCGGCTCTCGGTGACGCCGAGCACCTGGCCGATCTCGGCGAGGGTGAGGCCCTCGTAGTAGTAGAGGGTGACGACGATCTTCTCGCGCTCTGGCAGCGTGTTGATGGCCCGCGCGAGCAGGTACTTCGTCTCTTCGCTCTCGAACGCCTGAACCGGGTCTTCGGCCTTCGTGTCCTCGAGGGTGTCGACGAGCGACAGCTTGTCGCCGCGTTCACCGCCGACATTGAGCAGCTCGTCGAGCGCGATGACGTTGACGAACGACACCTGGCTGAAGATCGTGTGCAGGTCGTCGAGGCTGATGCCGAGCTCCCCCGCGACCTCCGGTTCGGTCGGCGTGCGGTGCAACCGCGCCTCGAGTGCGGAGTAGGCCTTCTCGACCTCGCGAGCCTTGTAGCGGACCGAGCGTGGGATCCAGTCGATGGCACGCAGCTCGTCGATGATCGCGCCCTTGATGCGACTGATCGCGTAGGTCTCGAACTTGATCGCCCGGCTGAGGTCGAACTTCTCGATCGCGTCGATGAGACCGAAGATGCCGTAGGACACCAGGTCGGCCTGCTCGATGTTGGGGGGCAGCCCGACTCCGACCCGGCCCGCGACGTACTTCACCAACGGTGAGTAGTGCAGGATCAGCCGTTCGCGCAGCCGGGGGTCGGCCGATCCCTTGAACTCGCGCCACAGCTCGGCGATCGCTGCATCGATCGCGTCCTTCTCGGCCTTCTTGTCGATGACCTCGGGCTCGGGCTCGGCGTCGGTCAGCACGGCAGCGCCATCCGCCGCTCGCGATCCGGTGGCAGCCGCGCCCGCCGAGTCACGCTCGGGGGTGCGCCCGCTCATAGGTGGCCCTCAGTCGCTCGATGGACACGTGTGTGTAGATCTGCGTCGTTGCGAGCGTAGCGTGACCGAGCAGTTCCTGAACGCTCCTCAGGTCGGCTCCTCCCTCGAGGAGGTGGGTGGCGGCGCTGTGCCGCAGACCGTGCGGGCCGATGTCGGGCAGACCGTCCACCGCCGCCAGCCGCTCGTGGACCGCCCGGCGAGCCGTCCGGGGGTCGAGCCGGCGACCGCGTGCCCCCAGCAGCAAGGCCGGGCCGCTCGCACCGATGACCCACGCCGGCCGCCCCCGGGAAAGCCAGGCGTCGACGGCCTCGACGGCCGGGACCCCGATCGGGACCATCCGCTCTTTTCGGCCCTTTCCGAACACCCGGACCGTACGCCGCTCCCGGTTGACGTCGTCGATGTCGAGGCCGCACACCTCGCTCACGCGCGCCCCGCTCGCATAGAGCAGCTCGAGGATCGCTCGGTCCCTGAGCCCGGCGGGATCCTCCGGCCCGGCCGGCGTGCCGTCGAGCAGCGCGGCTGCCTCGTCGGGTCGCAGCACCTCCGGCAGGCGCCGGTGCGGTTTCGGCGAGGTCAGCGCGGCGCCCGGATCGGTCGGCAGCAGGCCCCGGTGATGGGCCCACGCGGTGAAACCGCGGGCGGACGAGGCCCGCCGCGCCAGCGTCGTCCGGCTCGCACCCTGGCTGTGCAACCGCGCAAGCCACGACCGCAGCGTGCGCAGGTCGAGCTCCTCCGGCCGGTCCAGGCGGAGCCGCACCGCGTGGTCGAACAGGCTCGTGAGGTCCCCGACGTAGGCCCGCACGGTGTGAGCGGACAGGTCGCGCTCCAACGCGAGGTGGTCGGCGTAGCGCTCGAGCACTGCCCCGAACTCGCCGCCGTCGCTCACCAGGCCACGCTGGGCCCGGCGGCGACCCGGGTCAAGCACCTCGGCCGCGGCGCGCCGGGATCACCACCAGTCGAGCGGCAGCTCGGCGGCTTCGGCGCACCGGCGGGACTTGCGGTCTCGGCGGCCTTCGGTCGTCATGGCCCAGCCGCCGTCGCGGGACTCGACGAGGCCCGCACTCGCGAGAGCCGCGAGCGCGGCCGCTGCGACGTCGGGACTGACCCCGGCTGCGGTGGCGATGCTCGCGACCGCCGCGTGTCGTTGGACCGGGACGCCTTCGAGCACTCGTCCCACCACCGGGCCGAGCGCGTCGCGGGTGCGAGCCGGACCGACCTCGCGCTCGGCCAGCTCGCCCATGTGACCGCACTGCTCGATGACCTCCGCCGCCTTGGTGACGAGCACCGCGTCGGGACGGTCCCGCAAGAACTGGTGACAGCCCACCGACATCG
>JAVEEE010000057.1 GCA_030840615.1 Frankiaceae bacterium
CCGCGGGGCTCGTTTCACGTCGCCTGGGAGGCGCAGCAGTGGACGAGCACCGAGTACGGCCTGCCGATGCCGTGGTCGGTGTTCTTCGCTACCGGTGGCATCGCGTTTCATGCCGGGCCACTCGACGTGCGGTCACACGGCTGCGTCCACCTGCGGCCGCGCGCGGCCAGACGCTTCTTCCGCTACCTCCACCCGGGCGACAAGGTGGTCGTGCGCTGACGCCGGGCCGCCGCGAAAGCGGCCATCAGCGCCAGGAAAGCCAAGCCGCCGAGGGTCCCCGAAAGCAGGTTCGACGCGCTGGCGGTGGGGGCCGCCAGACGCACGGAGCCGGCAGCGGCGGCGCCGCCTGCTGACCTGCCCTGCACCCGCACGGTCACGGACTTGGACGCCTTGAGACCACCGGCGTCGACGACCGTGAGTCGGACGCGGTGCCGGCCCTTGTGGTGGAACCGGTGCCGGACGGTCGCACCAGTGGCATCGGTCTGGCCGTCGTTGTCGAAGTCCCAGCGGTAGCGGAGGCGGGACGACGCCGTGCGGTCGTCGGTGGACTGCGAACCGTTGAACGTCACCCGCTTACCGACTGTCGGCCGGCCGGGCTTGACCTCGATCTTCACCACCGGCCGGTGGTTGCGCGAAACCTTCGGGTAGCCGTAGTTGAACGGCGCGCAATGCTTGCTCCGGGTGAACGTCACGTTGCCGGTGAGGTTGCCGCCCTGGCCGGGCCGGGCAAAGCGCGGCCCGACATCGGTGCCCGACATCTTGGTGACCTTGAAGCCGAGGCAGCCGTAGTTGAGCTCCCAGTTGCCCGACTTGCTCGACGGGTCCTTGTAGTTGTCGACCCAGTGCTGATCCGAGAAGTGCTCGCCCCGGACGAACGTGGCGTCGTTGAGGTTGGGAGTGTCGTCGCCGGGCGTCGGGTGCGAGTCCAGCGGGCTCTGCGCCGGCGGGTCGTCCGTGCCGACATTGCCGTAGCCGTGCGACTCGTCGGTGTATTCCAGCAACAAGCCACTGCGAAAGCCGATGGCGTCGCGATCGTTCTGGCCGTGACCGTCGGAGTCGAAGCCACTGCGGTCACGCATCGACAGGTAGTAGCCGTGGTCGAGCGGTGCGGCCCGTCCGACGTTGAGATATGACCAGCCGTGTGTGCACGCGTCGGCGACCTTCAGGTTCTGACGGCAGCCGCCGTTGAAGATGTGCGAGTCGTTCGTCCCGCCGCTCTTCTCGAAGTTGCTGCTCCACAGCGTCTTGCCCTTGGCGGTCACCTTGACGTCGTCGATGAACCAGCCGGCTTTGGCCAGCCCCGGGTCGGTCGCGTAGCTGAACCGCACGACACCGCTCTTGCCGGCCAGCGCCGAGATGTCGTAGGAGTCCTTCGCAAACGTGAAGTCGGGGTAGGAGTCGAAGCGAGACACCCCGGTGGCGTCACCGACGCCGCGCCGGTCCACCTCCTGGGTGTTGTTCTTCCACGACGTGCTCGACCCGGTGAGGCCATTGCCGTACTTGGCCTGGCACTGGCTCTGGTTGGGGTTCGTCGTGCTGGGCGTGGTGTAGTTGTTCTGCGACGCAACCGCCGAGTAGTTCATCTTCCCGGTCTGGTTGTCGTTGAGACCGACCTGGACGAAGCCGTAGTCGTAGTCCCACTCGATTTCCCAGGCCGAGTCGAAGCTCAGCGTCACCTTGGTGCCGGGCTGGAGACGCCGAAGCTCCGGCAACGAGATGTCCAGGTTGTGTGCGTGGTTCGGCCCGCACCCGAAGTCGTTGCCGGACCCCGACCACCACACGTGCTTCGCGGTTGCGCCCTTGCGGACCTTGGCCGGGTCGATGATGCGTCGTCCCGGCAGCTTGGCCGTGTAGACGCGGGCGTTGTGCACCCGCTTGCCGCGCAGCGTGTAGGGCTTCCCCGCCGGAGTGCGCCAGTGGATCGTGTGGGTGTCGTGCTTGGTGTCCCGCCAACCCTTGACCTTGGTCGTGCCCTTGCTGATCGGCTGGGGCACCACCCAGCCCCAGTCCTGCAGCTGGAAGGCGGACACGTTCTGCGACTTGTCGGTGGCCATCAGCATGTAGTCGCCGTAGGTCGCGCGGCTTCCGGTCGAGTAGTAGTCCGGAGCACCCAGCGAGTGACCGTACTCGTGGCTGATGACGCTGGCGTGGTCGATGGCCGTCTCGGGATTCACGTTGTATGGCCCGACCCGGACGAAGACCTTCAAGTTCGGGCCCTTGTTCGTCGTGGTCATCGTCGTGCGGGACGAGTCGACGTACCACATCGGGTGGCCCTCGAGGTTGCGCAGCTGGTCGTGGCTGATATAGCCGGTGAGCCCTGTCGCCTGGTCGACGTAGCTGTCGAGCAGGCTCGAGGAGTGCGGCCACACGTTGTCGTACGGCGGCTTCCCGTTGATCTGCGAGTCACCGTTGCCACCAAGACCTTCGAAGATGACCTCGAAGAAGTCGACGACGCCGTCCTTGTCGGTGTCGAAGTCGCTGTAGTTGATGTCCGGATCGGCCGCGACCGCGGCGTCGTAGGCGAGTTTCGCGGTCGGCCCGCAGCCGGAGTCGATGGCCTGCAGCTGGCCAACCCCCGCCTCGGCACCGACAACGGCGCTGCCGTTGGCGTCATCGCCGTAGTAGTCACGCTGTCCAGGCAGCTGGTACCAGCCATTGGTGATCCGCGGCTGCCCCTCGATCGCCTGGTTGCCGGTCTGCGCGAGCGTCACCCCGTGGCAGGAGTTGACCGTCGCCGGATCGATCTTCGTGAAGGTCTGGTTGTCGCTCGCCTTGTAGTCAGACGTGGCGATGCGCGCGCTGGGGATGTCGGCGTGCGGGAACAGCTGTCGCAGCGACATCTCCTGGTAGAGGTTGAACGTCGACCCGCGGTTGGATCGGCCGTTGATGACTCCGTCGAGCTTCGTGGCCGGGTGGTCGGCATCGTGCTGGAAGTCGGCGTAGTCGACCGGTACGACGGGGAACGGCCGGTCGCCGAACCGTGCGGAGGCGAACGTGTCGTCCGGCGGGATGACCCGCGGGCCGTGGCTGGTGGCGGCACGGTGGACGTGTCCGTCGTAGCGCAGGTGCGCGGTCGTCGCGATGTTCTTCCAGACGACCTTCGGGTCCTGCCGGTAGCTGTTGGCTCGCCCCGTCACGACGAGTGTCTTCGTCGTCGGCTTAGCCGTCGTGCCGGCGGCAATGGAGCGCAGCCGCCAGGTGAGGACACCGTTATGCACCGGCAGGCGGTTGCCGTGCAGGACGTGAGCCCGGCGGATCTTCATGCCGGAGACCGATGCGATCGTGACCTTGATCCTGGTGTGCTTCTTGGCCGACGGGTTGATCACGCGGACGAGGAACGGATAGGTCTTGCCCGGTGTCACCCAGCCGACCGAGGACACGAAAGCGTCCTCGACGCGCAGCCCTTTGGCGGTCGCCGTCACCGGCACCGCCGCTGAGCCCGCGGCGTGGGCGCTCCCGCCGCCAAGACCGTCCACCCGGGTCGCGTCAACAGCCAGGGTGCTGCTGCTGCCGAGCGGCGCGGGCGCGACGTAGCCGGCCGTCGCAGTGCCGGGCACGGTGGTCATGAACCGGCCCTGCGCGTCCGTCGTGACGGTGCCGAGGTCACGGCCGAGCCGACCGGTCGCGTCGTGCAGGCGCAGGCTGACCCGCGCTGGGGCGACGTGGCCGAGCGCGCCCGTGCGCACGTCGCGGGAGCGAACGACGCCACTCACGTGGAAGGTCTCACCGGCGTGCAGGCCCGTCACCGCGTCGCTCGTCATCGAGACGGCGAACGCCGGAAAGCTCAGCGGGTGTCCCGCAGCCGCCGGGCGCGAAACCGCTCCGGCCGCGCCGACTCCCCCGGCCAGGAGCGCGACTGCGCTCGCTCCGACAACCATCCGACGACCGGCGGCAACCCGCACGACTTACCTCCACGCGATGACAAGGTGACGGCCAGGTCGGGACGGCGTCACTTCAAGAGTTGGACGAGGGAACCTGCTGTGGGCCACTTCTCCGCCGCGACAGACTTTCCTGCGGATACCCCGACATTCGCGCGCTTTTGCGTCGGACGGACGTGGGCGGTCTAGCCGGAGCCGAAGATGCCGACGAAGCTCACCATCTCGCCCGGGTAGCCGCCGAGGTTGTGCGTCAGCGCCAGCGACCGCTCGCCGTAGGTGGCGATCCGGCGATCCTCCGGCGCCTCACCCCGCAGCTGCAACCACGCTTCGTAGATCATCCGCAGTCCCGAGGCTCCCACCGGATGACCGAACGATTTCAGGCCGCCATCGGGGTTGACGGGCAGCTCGCCGTCACGGTCGAAGGTGCCGGCCAGAACCTCTTTCCACGCCGTGCCGCGTTCGCAGAAGCCGAGGTCCTCCATCAGGACGAGCTCCGTCGGCGTGAAGCAGTCGTGGACCTCGGCCATCGCCAGCTCCGCACGTGGGTCGATCACACCGGCCTGCGCGTAGGCGTCGGCAGCAGACATCGCGACCTCGGGGAAGTGTGTGTAGTCGTAGGACGGGTCCTCGAGCCCACTGCCGTTGCCCGCCACGAAGGACAAGGCCTTCACGATCAGCGGCTTGTCGGTGTAGCGGCCCGCGTCTTCGACCCGGCAGACGATCGCCGCGGCCGAACCGTCTGCAACCCCGGAGCAGTCGAAGACCGACAACCCGCCGGCAACCGCCGGCATCGCGCGGAGCTGCTCGACCGACATCTCCTTGCGGAACTGCGCCTTGGGATTGCGCGCGCCGTTGGCGTGGTTCTTCGACGCGATGCGTGCAAGCACCGTGCGCATCTCGTCCTCGTCGACGCCGTAGCGCTTCGCGTAGGCCGGCGCCACCATCGAAAACATCGCCGCCGCGGTCAGTGAGCGCTGGGTCCCGTCGTTCGGGATGGGGAACGCGTTGAGCCCCTGGTAGCCGGAGTCCTTCACCTTCTCGACCCCGACCGCCATGGCGAGGTCGTAGGCACCCGAGGCGACGGCGTATGCCGCCTGCCGCAATGCCTCCGAGCCGGTCGCGCAGTAGTTCTCCACTCGCGTCACCGGCTTGCCCTCGAGCTGCAACGGCCGTGCCAACGTGATGCCGCTCATGCCGGACTGCGCGGTCCCGAGCCAGTAGGCGTCGACGTCGTCCTTCGTCACACCGGCTGACGTGAAGGACTCCGACGTCGACTCGCGCAGGAGGTCGTCGGTTCCCTTGTCGAAGTGTTCCGCGAACCGGGTGCACCCCATCCCCACGATCGCGACCCGGTCGCGGATGCCGTGTGAGCTCACCTGGTCTCCTCCGTCCGGGACGGCTCCCGCTGGGGTCGCGCTTTCCAGAAGTAGTTGGCGATCCCGTCAGCCGTGAACAGTCGGCGGAACGTCATCTCGACGCGCATCCCGACCGTCACGTCAGCGGCGTCGACGTCGGTCAGCTCGACCGGCAGCCTCTCGCCGTCGTCGAAGTCGACCACGGCGAACACGACCGGTGGGCTGGGGGAGTAGGCAAGCTTGTCGACGGTGAAAGCTGTCACGGTGCCCTGCTGCTCGGCGAGGACCCCGCCCGCGGACGTGAGCCCGAACTTCCATTCGCCGCTGCGACCCGAAGCACTCGCTGACGGGCGGGCCGGCTCGGGGCGCCGGGGCGGCTCGACCGGCAATATCCCCCGCCAGGCGAGGTAACGCCCGTAGCTCACCGGTGCGCCGCCGGCGACCTGTGCCGCCACGGGTCGGGCCGCCCGGTAGGACGCCAGCGCGTCCGTCGCCCGCAACACGATCACGTCGGCCCCGTCGGAGACCACCAGCAGCACGACGACGTCGCCGGGCTCGGCCCGCTCCAACGCCGATGCGAGAAGCAGCAACGGCTGGGCCGCCCCGGGGTTGCCGATGCTCAGCGCGAGCCGGTCGACAACGCGGTCCGGCGCGACACCGGATTTCTTCGCCACGGACGCGCAGGCCCGCTCGTGCAGTCCGGCGACGATCAGCGCATCGACCGAGCCCCCGTCGATGCCGGCGTCGCCGAGCGCCGACTTCAGCGCCTCGGCCGCCAACGGTGCGTACTTCGTCTCGCCGAAGCGCTCCTCCCAGGTCCGCGAAGCAGGATCGCCCGGCACCCGCCAGCGGTCGAGGAACTCCTCGGTCACCGACGCTCGTCCGACGACCTCTGCGAGCACGGGTCCATCCGTGTCGTCACCTATGACGACAGCAGCCGCAGCGTCGCCGCCGGCGCTCTCCTCGGTGCCGCCCGGCCGCCCGACCCGCACGTCGCTGGCCACCACCAGCGAGGGTCGCGTCGCGTCGAGCGCCGCGAGGAGCGCGCCGACACCGGACCGCACCGACCCGGTGGCGTCGAAGGCAGCCGCGTCGCGGTCGAGCCGCAGTGCGGCGTGCACCGCCGTGGCGTTCGTCTTGTCCAGGTAGACCGGCGTCGTCGTCACCAGCCAGACCGTGCGCGGCGAGACCGCAGCCCCGCGCAGGGCCGCGCGCGCCGCCTCGACAGCCATCGTCGTGGAGTCCTCGTCGTACGACGCCACCGAGCGCGTGCCCTTGCCGCCCCCGCTGCCGGCGACAGCGGGGACCGAGGTCCGGTCGAGCCGACGGTGCGGCACATGGACGCCCCAGCCGACGACTCCGCGCATGACCTGAGCGTACGCGAATCTGATGCCCCGTCAGAAACCGCGGAGCGGCAAACCCGAAACCGCGGAGCGGCAACATAGCCAACTCGGCCGCAGCCAGTCACGATGTCCTCCCAGACACCTTCGGGGGAGGGGCGATGGCGGTCACCGCACCGGCCCGGGCACAGAGTCCGGCGGCCGCGATAGCCGGGCTGCTCGGCCTCGGTGCAGCTACAGCGGTCGCGCTCGGTGTCTACGCCAAGGTGCACAGCCCGGCCGGCCGGCCGCTGTTCACCCTCGGCTTCTCCGGCATGTTGCAGATGAAGGTCTGGCTCACCACCGCCGCGCTGGCGCTGCTGGCAGTCCAGCTCGTCACGGCCCTGTGGATGTGGGGCCGGCTGCCGGCTGCCGGACCGGCACCAGGATGGGTGTCCTGGGTGCATCGGTGGTCGGGGTCCGTGGCGTTCGCCCTGACACTGCCCGCTGCGTTCCACTGCATGTGGGCGCTCGGGTTCGGCACCGACAGCACCCGCGTCCTCGTCCACGGGATCGCCGGCTGCGCCTTCTACGGGGCGTATGCCGCCAAGATGCTGGGGTTGCGCCTGCCGGGACTGCCGGCCCGGGCGATCCCGTTCCTCGGGGCGGCCGTGTTGTCGACGTTCGTCGTCATCTGGCTGACGGCCGCGCTCTGGTTCTTCACCCGCTCCGGCCTGCCCCTCACCTGATCGGAGAACGAGACGTGTCTGTCGGCGAGCTGTCCCGCCGCTCGGTCCTGCGTGGCGTCGGCTTCACGGCGCTTGGCGGCGTGGCCGGTTTCGTCCTGGCCCATGGCAGCGACGCCGCCAAGGCCAAGCGCTCCACCGCTGCCGCCAACAGCTACGGGCCGGGGCCCAAGGCCGGGAACGAGACGTTGACCACGCTCGCCGAGCTTTCGGACGGCGGTGGCGTCGTCACCCAGGGGGTCGTGATCACCCGGGACGCCTCCGGCGACGTCCATGCGTTCTCGGCCACCTGCACCCATCAGGGCTGCACGGTGGCGGCACCATCGGGCTCGGGCACCCTCGACTGTCCGTGCCACGGGAGCCGGTTCGACGCCGATACCGGCGAGGTGATCCAGGGACCGGCGGTTCGCCCGCTGCCGGCCGTGGCGGTCAGCGTCCAGGGCGATCGAGTCGTCCGAGGCTGAGGAGACCTGATGCGCTGGCACCACGCTCTGCCCACCGTCCTCTGGCTGCTGGCCGTCGGCGTGACCCTGGGAGCCCTGATCGCCCTGTCCTGAATGCTTAGGTCTGGGTGCGCGTAGTCCGACGTAGAGGGGGGACTCCGTCACTGACCGGTCCCGCCGTCGTTCTTGTATCAAGGACCGCTTTCAGGAAGAGGACCCGTGGCGCACGAGCACGACCGACTGCCCGGCCTGCGGACTGTCGCCCGGCACGCTGCTCCCAATGTCCTGATCTCGACGATCGTGCCTACCGGTCTGTTCTATGTCGGTTGGTACGCCGAAGGCCGCTCGGCGGCTTTTGCGCTCGCGCTGGGCTGGGCGCTCACCGTGCTGGCGTTCCGGTCGGTCAAGCGCCAGCGCATCCCCGCGCTGCTCACGTTGACGACCGTCCTGCTGGTGCTCCGGACCGTCGTCGCGGTGATGGCCGACAGCACCCGCGTCTACTTCATGCAGCCGGTCGTGACCACAGCCGTGGTCGGCGTGCTGTTCCTGGTGTCCGTCGCCGCCGGCCGACCGTTGATCAGCCGACTTGCCGGTGACTTCTGCCCGCTGCCGGCGACCATCACCGACCGCCCGGACGTGCGCCGGCACTTCCGCAACCTGAGCTTCCTCTGGGCGGGCATCTACTTCAGCAACGCCGCCGTCACCCTGCTGCTGCTGCTCAACCTGCCCGTGACCACGTTCGTCGCGACCAAGACACTGTCCAGCCTCGTGATCACCTGGAGCGGCATCGCTCTGACGGTGGTCTGGTCCTACCGCGTCGGTCGCCACGTCGGCCTGGTCGGCAACCGGCCCGCTCGCGGCGCTGCTGCCGCGGACGTCGTCTAGTCAGCCCGCGAGCTCGGCGGCGGTGAAGGCCGCTTCTTCCTCCAGCACCTTGGTGCCGCTGTCCACCGCGAACCTCTCGAGCTTCCCGCCGAGCAGTGGGATCGACACTTTCACCTCGGCCTCGATGTCCTGGCGGGTACCGCCGTCGTGGGGCGAGAGCGTGACGGTGCCGTTGATGCGCGACGGCACGCCTTGCACGTCGACCGAATAGATGCAGACGCGGCTGCCGTCCGGTCCGGCCGCCGCCCAGTCGTCGGTCTGTACAACGGTGTTGGTCGGGGACATGACCTTCTTCGCGAAGCCGGGCAGATCGACCGTGACCTTGCGCTTGATGACGTGTTTGGGGTTGCCGCCGCGCGGCTCGGTGTCGAGGGCGATGTCGGTCGCGCCCTGGTCGGCGTACTTGCGCCGGATGAAGTCGGGATCGCTTGCCAACGCGTAAACCGTCTCGACGTCGGCATCGAAGTCGTGCGTCACGTGCATCCGCATGCGCGCACCCTACGACGCGTCAAGCTCGCTCGGCGTAGGTCGCGAGGTTACGGGCGAAGCCGCCGATCGTCGTGCGCAGGAAGAGCCGCAGGGCGGAGCCAGTCCCCGCCAGCTTGGGTGTGAACGTCCCGGACCACACGATCCGGCTGCCGGTGCCGGCCGGTTCGATGTGCACGTCGGCACGGTAGTCGCGCACCGGCAGGCCTTTGAGCACCGTGTAGGCGAGATGACCGGGCGGGTCGTAAGCGACGATCTCCTCCCGGCTGCCGATCTGCTTGAGCCCGAGCGCCCGGATCGCCCCGACACCGCCCGGCGCCGGGTCGCCCTCGCGCTCCCACCACGACCGCACGACCATGGGGCCGGCCCACCGCGACCAGCCGGCGCCATCGGCGAGCACCGCGAACACCTTGTCCGGTGGTGCGGCCGAAAGCACGGTCACCTCGTACGACGTCACCGCATCTGACCTCACTGGGTCACCAGCCCTTGAACTCGGCGTCGCGGCGTTCGACGAAGGAACGCACGCCCTCCTGGGCGTCCTCGGTCGTCATGACCAGCTCCTGTGCCCACGCCTCTTCGGCCAGTGCCGTCTCCCGGTCACCGTCCAGCGCGCGGTTGACGAGTCGTTTGGTGACGGCGAGGGTCCGGGTCGGACCAGAGGCCAACCGTCGGGCCAAGGCCAGCGACTCCTCAACCAGAGCTGTGGCCGGGACGACCGACGTGGCCAGCCCGAGCCGTTCGGCGTGGGCAGCCGGGATGTCGTCGCCGAACAGGTAGATCTGCTTCGCCCGCAAGGACCCGACCAACCGGCTGAG
>JAVEEE010000382.1 GCA_030840615.1 Frankiaceae bacterium
CCTCCTCCACCGACCCGTCGAGGCTGAGCTGCCCGTCCGTTGCGCTTTCGGCCCGGAGCTCCCGCCGCAGGTAGCGCAAGGCGAGATCGCCGAGGTCGAACGATCGCTGGCCCGGCAGCGCCAGGTAGGCCGCGAGCGCTGTGTCGCTGGTGACGCCCAGCAACGGCCAGCTGCGCGTCGTGAACGCGAGCAGCGGGCCCTTCACGTCGTGCAACGCCTTGGGTTGGGTCTCGTCCGCGAGCCACTGCACCAGGGCCTGCTCGTCCTCCTGGGTCAGCTGCTCGGGGTCGGCGTAGGCCGCACTGCCGTCGGACGCGGCGAAGGCGACCCCGGTCACGACGCCCGTGCCGCGACCCCAGCTTCCCGAGACCGACAGACCGACGCGCTGCCCGGTCGTCGCGTGCTCTTGCAGCCAGCCCTGGAGATCTCCGGGCTCAAGAACGGTCCCTTCGAACGCGAACCCCTCGTCGGCTTCCGGCTCGGCGGCTTGCAAAGTCTGGTAGAGCCGCTCGCGAAGGACGCGGAACTGCAAGGTGTCGAAGAGCTGATGCACTTGCTCGCGGTCCCACTGCCCGAGGTGCAGATCGTGCGGCCCGACTGCGAGTGGCACATCGCGGCGTAGCTCCGTGAGCTGTCGATTGAGCACGACTGCGGCGAGGTTGTCCCGCAGCGCGTCACCGGCCTTGCCCTTGACCTCGTCGACCCGCTCGACGAGTGCGTCGAGAGAGCCGAACTCACGGATCCACTTCGCTGCCGTCTTCTCACCGACGCCCGGGATCGACGGGAGGTTGTCCGACGGGTCGCCGCGGACGGCAGCGAAGTCCGGATACTGCACCGGCGTCAGGTCGTACTTCTCCACGACGGCAGCGGGCGTGAAGCGGCTCATGTCGCTGATGCCGCGGCGCGTCATGAGCACGGTGACCTTGTCGTCGACGAGCTGCAACGCGTCGCGGTCACCCGTGACGATGAGCACGTCCATGTCCTCGGCCTCGGCCTGGGTCGCGAGCGTCGCTATCACGTCGTCAGCCTCGAAACCCTCGGCTTCGACAGTCGGGATCGCCAACGCCTCCAGCACCTCCTTGATCAGGCTGACCTGACCGCGGAAGTCGGTGGGCGTCTCACTGCGAGTGGCCTTGTAGTCGGCGAAGGCATCGGATCGAAACGTCTTGCGCCCGACATCGAACGCCACAGCGACATGCGACGGCTGCTCGTCGCGCAGGATGTTGATCAGCATCGACGTGAAGCCGTAGACCGCGTTGGTGGGCTGGCCCGTCGTCGTCGCGAAGTTCTCGACCGGCAACGCGAAGAATGCGCGGTAGGCAAGCGAATGGCCGTCGAGCAGCAGAAGCCGCGACGTCTCCGGGCCGGTGCTGGTCGGGGGCACAGCCAGATCCTAGGTCGGACGTCCGACTGCTCCCGCCCGAGCCGGGACCGTCAGTCGACCCGCTCGTGCGGCTGCCCGGTGGCCCGCTGGGCAGGCACCGGCCGACGCAGTCGGCTACGCCGACGGACCAGGTCGTCGATCCGCAGCGTCCCGCCTTCACCGGTCAACCGACGCCTGAGAACGGCGACCGGCGCGATGCGCTGGACGAGAACAGGAGCGAACCCGAGCCGCGCGTAGAACCGGCTGGCGTCGCGCAACGACGGATAGACACCCGCTGCGACGTGCTCGATCATCATCTCGTCGGCGTATTCAGCCGCGGCAGCGATCAGCGCGTGGCCGACGCCGCGACGGCGTTTGCCGTTCGCCACGACGACGTGCGACACCTGGACGACGCGACTGTCGGACAGCGGGTCGGGCCGGATCGCACGAAGAACCACCATGCCCGCCGGCTCGCCGTCTGCGCACGCGAGCACCACCCGGCAGCGATCGTGCGCGATGGCCTCGAGGAACCGCTCCGCGATGTCAGCCACGGCCACGGGGTTGACTGCGCGCTCTGCTCGCCCACCAACCTGTCGCAGCTCTTTCCAGAGGCCCACCAACACCGGGACGTCAGCAGTCGAGGCGGCCCGCGTCGACACCGGGCTTCGGGGCAAGTTGCACTCCTCGCGCCGCGGCGGGACTGGGGGGAGGCGGTCGGGGGAGCGCCGCGGCCTGTCGATCATGCACCGTAGTACCTGGCCATGTCCGGCGTCTGCGGAGGTCCCTGAGATCGTTTGCTGATTTCGTTGACCGTGGCTATCACGCG
The DNA here is from genome assembly GCA_030840615.1 of Frankiaceae bacterium. GTDB lineage: Bacteria > Actinomycetota > Actinomycetes > JAFAQI01 > JAFAQI01 > JAFAQI01. The sequence goes on from JAVEEE010000382.1 coordinate 2,190, forward strand.
GCCATAGCGTTTTGCTCGACCCGGCGCCCAGTAGACAACGTCCGTGCACGGGGAAGGCATGGACGGACCCAACGGCGCCGGGTCGCCTACTTCTCCTGGCCCGGCGTTCAGTCCTCGCCCAGGTAGGCCTTGCGAACGCCCTCGTCGTGCAGGAGCTGATGGCCCGGGCCGTCGAGCACGATCAACCCGGTCTCGATGACATAGCCGTGGTCGGCCAAGGACAATGCAGCTTGTGCATTCTGCTCGACGAGCAGGATCGTGGTGCCCTGCTCCTGCAGCTCAGAGATCACCGTGAAGATCGTCTGCATCATGATCGGCGAAAGCCCCATCGACGGCTCGTCGAGCATCAGCAGCTTGGGCCGGCTCATCATCGCTCGTCCGATGGCCAGCATCTGCTGCTCACCGCCGGACAAAACGCCTGCTGCTTGGTGCCGACGCTCGCCGAGAACCGGGAACAGCTCGTAGACCCGGTCCATGTCCTTGGAGATCTCCTTGTCGCTGCGCGCGTAGGCACCCAGATCGAGGTTCTCCTGGATCGTCATGCGACCGAAGATGCGCCTGCCCTCCGGAGCGTGCGCGATCCCCAGCTTGAGCACCTCGTGACCCGGTAGGCCCTTGATGCTTCGGCTCTTGAAACGGATGTCGCCTTCGGTCGGGCGCAACAGTCCGGACAACGTGCGCAAGGTCGTCGTCTTGCCGGCGCCGTTGCCGCCGATCAGCGTGACGACCTGCCCCTCCTCGACGTTGAAGCTGATGCCTTTCACAGCTTCGATCGCCCCGTAGGAGACGTGCAGGTCCTCGACCTCGAGCAGCGCGGTCATGTCTGTTCTCCAGCTGCCGGGGTGCCGAGGTAGGCCTCGATGACGCGCGGGTCACCCTGCACCTCTGCAGGCGTTCCCTCGACGAGCTTCTGACCCTGCACGAGGACGGCGACCCGGTCGCAGAGGTTGAAGATGAACTTCATGTCGTGCTCGATGACGATGACCGCAAGGCCCACGTCGCGAATCTTGCGGACCAGCTCCATGGTGTCGCGCGTCTCGTTGGGGTTCATGCCGGCTGTCGGCTCGTCGAGCAGCAGGAGGCCCGGGTCGGTGGCGAGCGCCCGGGCGATCTCCAGCCGCCGCTGGTCGCCGTAGGGCAGGTTGCGGGCGAGGCTGTCGTCGTCACCCCTGATGCCGACGAACTGAAGGAGCTCGCGCGCCCGCTCGCGGACCTCACGCTCGGTGCGATGGAACCGGGGCCCACGGCCGATCGCCGAGAGCACGCCTTCGTTGGTGCGGCAGTGACGCCCGACGATGACGTTCTCGCTGACGGTCATGTTGGGGAACAGCCGGATGTTCTGGAACGTCCGGGCCAAGCCGATCTTCGTGATGCGGTCCGGGGTGTGCGCGTCATGCTCCTGGCGAAGCAATGTCTGGCGCCAGCCGGCTGCGGGCCCGAAGATCTGTGCCCCTTGGTAGGTGATGCGTCCCGCGGTCGGCACGACCATGCCGGTGAGGCAGTTGAAGAACGTGGTCTTGCCCGCACCGTTCGGACCGATCAGCCCGACGATCTCGCGTTCATGGACGACGAAGTCGACGGCGTTCACCGCGGTGAGACCGCCGAACTGCTTGGTCACTCCGGTCGCGAGCAGGACGGGGTCCGCTCCGGTCTCGACGGCTTCGGCGGTCATGTCGGTGCCACCTGCCCGGCCGGACCGAGCGCATCAGCGCCGGACTCGGCTTCATGGAACTCACGCTTACGGCGAGTGCTCGCGATGAGTCCCTCGGGGCGGAAGCGCATGAGCAGAACCAGCGCGACGCCGAAGATGAACAGCCGCCAGTCCTGGAGGAAGCGCAGCTTCTCGGGGATGCCCAGCAGCAGGGCCGCACCGAGCAGGGAACCGGCCACCGTGCCCATCCCGCCGAGCACAACCGCGGCGAGCAGCAGGGCGGAGGCGATGAACTGATAGGCGTTGGGCTCGACCGCGCCGCCGATGTGCGCGTTGACGGTGCCGGCGGTGCCCGCGAGGGTCGCGCCGATGCCGAAGGCGAGCAGCTTGAGGGCCACCGTGTTGATGCCCATGGCCCGCGCGGCCAGCTCGTCCTCCCTGATGGCCACCCAGGCACGGCCGATGCGGCTGTCGTTGAGCCGGGCGAACGTGAGCATGACGAGTGCGATCAGCACGATGTCGAGGAAGTAGTAGTTGCTCTGGT
>JAVEEE010000383.1 GCA_030840615.1 Frankiaceae bacterium
GACGTTCCAGGTGGTGCAGCACCAGCTCGCCGACGTCGCGACCGACCTCGACGCCACCGAGCTGGCGGTCGCGCAGGCCGCGTGGGCAGTCGACGCCCCAGTGACGGCCGCTGAGATCCAACGGCTCGCCACGATCGCCGCGCTCGCCGCGGCTGCCGCGTTCCGCCGGGCCACGCTCGTGGCGCACCAACTGCACGGAGGCATGGGCTTCGTCCTCGACAGCCCGCTTCACTTGTGGTCCGCGCGGGCGGTCGCGGACCCGACCGTGCCACTGACCCGCCGACACCTGCTCGACCATCTCTGCACGGCATCCGGCATCACCGCCGCCGAGATAGTTGCTCCGCCCGATCACCGGGTGGCTCAGCGCTCCTGATCGTCCTCGCGGTCGAGTAGTGCGGGCAGCTGCGCCCGGATGACCTTGCCCATCGCGTTCACGGGAAGCACCTCGACGATCGCCCAATGCTCCGGCACCTTGTAGCGGGCCAGCTCGGCCCGGCAGACCGCCTCGAGTGCGTCGACGGTCAAGCCGGCACCCGGAGCGGGCTGCACCACCGCCGCCAGTTCTTCCCCCAGCCGCTCGCTCGGCACCCCGAAGGCAGCCGCGACCACCACACCCGGCACCGACAACAGGACCCGCTCCACCTCGGCCGGGTAGATGTTGGCCCCGCCGCGAACGACGACGAGCTTGCGTCGGTCGCGGATGTGCACCCAACCCTCCTCGTCGAGCACGCCCAGATCGCCGGTGCGCAACAGGGACCCTCGCCCGGCGCGCAGCCGGCCCTTGCTCCACTCGCCGAGCATCGGGGTCCACCGGCCCGCCCACGGGCCGGACTCTGCCGCGTGCACGGAGATCTCGCCGAGCTCTCCAGGCCCGACGTCGACGCCGTCCTGGTCGAGCGTCTGCACTCGCAGGTGCGGCAGCGCCCGGCCGCTCGATCCCGGCCGCCACTCTCCGCCGACGGGGTCCATGGCCACGACGGTCGGCGCCTCCGTGAGTCCGTACGTCGCGCGCACCGGCAGACCGAACGCGTCCGCGAACTCCGCGCGCAATGAGTCCGGACAGTCGCCGCCGCCGCTCCAGACCTCGGTCAGCGTGGCGAGATCGGCGCGCCGGTCGGCGTATCCCCGGGCGAGGTCGAACAGCTGCGTCGGCACGCCGTTCCAGACCGTCACCCGCTCGTCGCGGACCCAGTCGAGGACCCCCTCCGGGTCGCGGCGGTCCATGACGACGCAGCACCCGCCCGCCTGCGCGGTCAGCAGTGTCGTGAGCACCATCAGGTTGAGGATCGTGAGCGGCAGGCTGTCGCCCTTGCGTAGGGCCGCGTCGTACCCACGCTCCGCGACCAGCACTGCGCCCGGCAACAGCAGGTTGTGCTGGCTGTGTACGACGCCGCGCGGCAGCCCTGTCGTACCACTCGTGTAGGCGATGCCCGCCGGCGCGTGCGGATCGACGTCGACAGCCGGTGAGGCGGACGCACTCGCGACGAGCCCGGCCCAGTCGACGCTGCCGTCGAGCAGAAAGCGAGCACCGCTGTCCTGGAGGATTTGCGCCTTCTCGGGACCGGCGAGCGCTGTGTTGAGACCGATCCAGACGAGACCGAGCCGCATCGCGCCGTGGAAGGCGATGACGACGTCGAGATCGTTGGGCAGGCTGACGGCGACGTGGTCGCCGGTGCGCATGCCGAGCGCGGCGAACGCCCCCGCCGCCCGGTCCGCCGCGGTGTCGAGCTCGCGGTAGGTCAGGCGCCCCGACCGTGCAACCACGGCCTCCGCGTCCGGTCGCTCTACCAGTGGACGGTCGAGGACACGCGCGATCGTCTCCACCATCGGGACGACGTTCACCGCCTTTCGATCGCCGGTTGTGGCGACGAGAAGATACTGTGCGGACATGGACTACGACGACTACACGTCGTTGTCGTTCGAGCGGTCACCGGACGGCGTCCTGACGGTGTGGCTGGACCGACCGGCGCATCGCAACGCCACCGACCGCACCCTGCACGGTGAGCTTGCGCGGGTGTGGTCCGACATCGAGCGGGACGACGACGCACGTGCGGTCGTTTTTGCCGGACGCGGCGAGGCATTCTGCGCGGGCGGCGACCTCGACCTGATCGACGCGCAGATCGGTAACTTCGAGCTCGTCGTACAGATGATGGACGAGGCCAAGGCCATCGTGACCGGCGCATTGGACTGCACGAGGCCGGTCGTGGCAGCCGTGCACGGCGCGGCGTTCGGCGCCGGACTCGCGCTCGCGCTGGTAGCCGACATCAGCATCGTCGCGGAGGACGCGCAGCTGAGTGACGGTCACGTGCGGCTGGGCATCGCGGCAGGGGATCACGCGGTGCTGCTGTGGCCATTGCTGTGCGGCATGGCGAAGGCGAAGTATCACCTGCTGACCGGCGCACCACTCGACGGACGCGAGGCCGAGCGCATCGGCCTGGTGAGCCGGTGCGTGCCGGCGGACCGGGTGCTGCCGGAGGCGATGGACGTTGCGGCGAAGCTCGCGGCCGGGTCGCCGACGGCGATCCGCTGGACCCGGCAAACCCTCAACCACTGGTATCGGGCCGCGCTCCCGGCGTTCGAGGCGTCGCTCGCGCACGAGATGCTCGGTTTCTTCGGCCCCGACGTGCGTGGCCGATTGGATCGACTCCGGTCCAGGATCAGCGACGAACCCCCTGGCTGATGTAGTCCTCGCGCAGCTGCGCCTTTCTCAGCTTGCCGCTCGGCTCTCGCGGCAGCTCGCCGACGAACGCGACCGAGCGCGGCAACTTGTAGTCGGCCAGCGAACCACGCAGAGACTCGACCAGTTCGTCGCCCGTGCAGCTGGAGCCCGGGCGTAGCTCGACGACGGCATGGACACGCTGGCCCATCCGCTCGTCCGGCACACCGAACACCGCGACGTCGACGACGTCCGGGTGCTCAGCGATGGCCTGTTCGACCTCGGCCGGATAGATGTTGACGCCACCGCTGATGACGAGGTCGGTGCGGCGGTCGGCGATGAACAGGTAACTGTCCTCGTCAAGCCAGCCGAGGTCACCGACGGTGAAGTAGCCCTCGTCCCACGCCTCGGCGGTCTTGTCCGGCGCGTTGTGGTAGCCGAACTCGTAACCCGGGATGGCCGAGACGCGGATCGTTCCCACCTCGCCGCGGGGCCGTGACCGGCCGTCGTCCCCGACGACCTTCACGTCGAGCCCGGGGAAGGCGCGGCCGACGCTGCCCGGCTTCCGCACCCACTCCTCCGGGGAGATGATCGTTCCGAGCCCCTCGCTCATCCCGTAGTACTCCCAGACCGTCGCCGGCGGGAACACCTC
>JAVEEE010000179.1 GCA_030840615.1 Frankiaceae bacterium
ATTGAGCGACTTGGTCCGGCTGACGGCGACGGAGACGGCCGCCCGAATCGCGGCGGGTGACGTCAGCGCGCTGGAGGTCACCCAGGCACACCTCGACCGCATTGCGGCCGTCGACGACAAGGTGCACGCGTTTCTCCATGTCGACGCCGACGGAGCGCGCGCGCAGGCGCGACGTGTCGACGCCGGTGACGTCACCGGACCACTCGCCGGCGTCCCGCTCGCGCTGAAGGACGTCATCGTCAGCCGGGGGGTCCCCACAACCGCGGGCTCCCGCATCCTTGACGGCTGGATCCCGCCCTACGACGCCACCATCGTCGAGCGGATGCGTGACGCGGGCATCGTCATCCTCGGCAAGACCAACATGGACGAGTTTGCGATGGGTTCGTCGACGGACCACTCCGCGTTCGGGCCCTCGCACAACCCCTGGGACCTCACTCGCACGCCGGGCGGCTCCGGCGGCGGTTCCAGCGCAGCCGTCGCCTCCTTCCAGGCGCCGCTGGGCATCGGCACCGACACCGGTGGCTCGATCCGCCAACCGGCTGCCGTCACCGGCACCGTAGGTGCGAAGCCGACCTACGGCGGGGTGTCGCGTTACGGGCTCATCGCGTTCTCGTCGTCGCTGGACCAGGCCGGGCCTTGTGCGCGCACGGTGCTGGACGCTGCCCTGCTGCACGCCACGATCGCCGGGCATGACCCGCGGGACTCCACATCCATCGACGCGCCGGTCCCCGACATCGTTTCGGCTGCTCGCTCGGCAGAGGTCGCAGGCATGCGCGTCGGCGTGGTCCGGGAGTTCAAGGGCGACGGCTACCAGCCGGGCGTGCTGGCCCGGTTCGAGGAAGCCGTGGCGACGCTGGAGAAGCTCGGCGCGGAGATCGTCGAAGTCTCCTGCCCGCACTTCGACTACGCGCTGCCCGCCTACTACCTGATCGCTCCCTCGGAGGCATCGAGCAACCTCGCCCGCTACGACGGGATGCGTTACGGCCTGCGCGTCGGCGAAGGCGAGCTCGGCTCGGCCGAGGAGGTGATGGCGGCAACGCGTGCGGCCGGCTTCGGCGACGAGGTCAAGCGGCGCATCATCCTCGGCACCTATGCGTTGTCGGCCGGTTACTACGACGCCTACTACGGCCAAGCGCAGAAAGTGCGCACCCTGATATCCCGCGACTTCGCGGCCGCGTTCGAGACCGTCGATGTACTGGTGTCGCCGACCACGCCGACGACTGCTTTCCCGCTGGGCGAGCGGGTGGACGACCCGATGGCGATGTATCTCGCCGACCTGTGCACGATCCCGTCCAACCTCTACGGCGGGCCGGCCCTGTCCGTCCCCTGCGGCCTGTCGTCCGACGACGGACTACCTGTCGGGTTCCAGGTGATGGCGCCCGTGCAAGCGGACGAGCGGATGTATCGCGTGGCAGCAGCCATCGAGGTCGCGCTGGGCAGCGACAAGCTGCTGGAGCAGGCGCCGAGTCTGTAGAACCCGCGCGTCAGCTGTTCGGCTCCGACTGTCGCGCACTCGGCGGGATGATCGGGGTCGGAGTCGCGGCCTGCTTCGCCTTCTTGTCCTTCTTCGGCTTGCGGACCTCGCGCTTGGCCTTGTCCTTGCTTCCCATGCCGTCACCGTACGCCGCGAGGGGCGATCCCGTCCTAACATGTGGGGCGATGACCGGGTCGGGGAGTCGCGAGTTCGCCTTCGCCTGCACCGCGGACCATCGAACCGTGGTGCCGCTTCCGAGCGACGCGCCGGTGCCGGAGGAGTGGATCTGCTCGCTGTGCGGGCTGCCCGCCGTCCGCCGCGATGGCCCTTCCACCGAGCGGACGCCCTACGACTTTCTTCGCATGCGCCGCACCCTCGAGGACGGCGAGCGGCTCCTCGACGATGCGCTGGCACAGCTGCGGCGCCGCCGGTGGTCCCGCGGCTCGTCCTGACGCGGACCGGATCGAGCGCTCAGTCGCTGAAGCCGCTGTTGCGCCGGGACAGCAGCCGGTCGAGCGCAAGCTCTGCGAAGTCGTGTGCGGTGCCGGCCTCGGGAAGCAAGCCGCGTCGAGCCGCAGACAGGTGTGACAGCGACGTGACCAGCGCCATGTGTGTGAAGGCCTGTGGCGTGTTGCCGAGATGCTCTCCGGTGGTCGGGTCGACCTCTTCGGCGAAGATGCCGACGTCGTTCGCCAGCGCTAGCAGGCGGTCGAGCAGTGCACCGGCATCGTCGATGCGCCCGGCATGAGTGAGGACGTCGGCGAGCCAGAAGCTACACAGCAAGAACGCGCCCTCACCGCCACGCAGTCCGTCGTCGGCGAGATAGCGGTGGACGAGTCCGGCCTCGTCCGACAGCTGGTCGACGATCACCTGCACGGTGCCGGTGACGAGCGGGTCGCCAGCGGCAACGAAACCGACCGCGGGGACGAGCAGGGCCGCCGCGTCCGGGACGTCGGCGCCGAGGGACTGGGCGAACCAGCCCCGTTTGCGAGCGTCGCCGAGCAGCTGGTCGGCGATCTCGTCGCGACCGTCGGCCCACTCAGGGAGCGCCGGGACGTTGCGCAGCTCGGCCAGCTGAACGGCGCGGTGCAGGGCCAGCCAGCAGTTCACCTTCGAGTGGGTGAAGTGTCGCGGCTCGTCGCGGATCTCCCAGATCCCCTGGTCCGGCTCCCGCCACCGCTCGCTGCAGACGTCGGCCAGGCCGCCGAGATAGCGCCAGTTGTCGTCGGTGATCTCGCCGCCCGCGTGCGCGAAGAGATACGCCGACTCGAGCAACTGCCCGTAGGAGTCGAGCTGCAGCTGCTTGACTGCGCCGTTGCCTATCCGTACCGGCCGGCTGTCGCGGTGACCGCCGAGATGTTCGAGGATGACCTCCGGCAGCATCCGCTCGCCCTCGACGCCATACATGATCTGCAGGTCCTGTGGTCGTCCCGCGCCGGTTCGTTCGAGCCACTCCTTGAACGCCGCCGCCTCAGCGTGCAAGCCGAGCACGAAAAGGCTCGTGAGCGTCAGCGTCGCGTCACGGATCCAGGTGTAGCGGTAGTCCCAGTTGCGTTCGCCGCCGATCTCCTCCGGCAGGCTCGTCGTCGCAGCAGCCAGCAACGCCCCGCTCGGTGCGTAGGTCAGCGCCTTGAGCACCAACGCCGAGCGACGGACAGCTTCCGTGCGATGCCCGTCGTAGTCACAGTCGCGGACCCAGCCCTGCCAGAACGCCAGCGTGTCGTTGAGCAGCTGTTGCCAGCCTGCCGGATCCGGGTCCGGCACGTCGTCAGGCGCCAGATGTGCCGGCGTCCAAGCGGCAACCACCCATGCAACCTCGCCGGCGGCGAGCTCCCAACCGGCGGCGAGCACGTCGCCTCGCCGCAGTGTGTGCGCGTCTCTGCGCTGCAGCGGATGCGTCGACCGCAACCGGATGGCCGAGCCGCCGCCGACGAAGTCGGCGACATGGGGGCTCGGCGTGCGCAGCCTCGGCACCACCAGGGCGTATTCGAACCGAGGGGTCACCCGGATCTGAGCTGTCACGGTGCCGGTGAGGCAGCGGAGCCGTCGCAGCACGCCGCGCATCGGTTGCGGCTGGCCCTCGTTGTCCGTCGTGAGGGGCATGCAGTCGACGACTTCGAGCGCACCGTCGTCCGTCCGCCACGTCGTCGTGAGGACGTTGGTGTCGCGGATGTAGCTTCGCTCGACCGTTGCCTTGTCGACGCGGACGGCGAAGTTGCCGCCGTGCTGGTCGTCGAGCAGGTGTGTGAACACCGATGGCGAGTCGGGACGTGGGAAGCAGAGCCAGTCGATGCTGCCGTTGAGCCCGACCAGCGCGTTGGTGTGACAGTCGCCGATCAGCGCGTAGTCGGCGATCTGCTGGACCGGCTTGGTGTCTGCTGCCATCGCGCGGAAGGCTAGCGTGGAGCTCGTGACGACCGCGCCGGCTCTGGTCCCGTATGACGAGGTGCTCGACCGCTACGACCCGGTGCTGGGCCTCGAGACCCATGTCGAGCTCGGCACCGTGACGAAGCTGTTCTGCGGATGCTCGACGGTCTTCGGGGCGGACCCCAACACGCAGGTCTGCCCGGTCTGCCTCGGCCTGCCCGGCAGCCTGCCGGTGACCAACGAGAAGGCCATCGAGTTCAGCATCCGCATCGGGCTCGCGCTCAACTGCAGCATCGCAGAGTGGTGCCGGTTCGCGCGCAAGAACTACTTCTATCCGGACATGCCGAAGAACTACCAGGTCTCCCAGTACGACGAGCCTCTGTGTGTCGAGGGTTATCTCGAGGTCCCCGGGCCGGGCGGTGAGATCTACCGGGTGGAGATCGAGCGAGTGCATCTGGAGGAGGACACCGGCAAGACGTTGCATGTGGGTGGCGCGACCGGCCGCATCCACGGGGCAACGCACTCGCTGGTCGACTACAACCGGGCCGGCATCCCGTTGGTGGAGATCGTCACGAAGCCCCTCGCGGGCACCGCCAAGGCCGCAGCCGACGTCGCGCGTGCCTACGTCACCGAGCTGCGGGATCTGTTGCGGGGGCTCGGCGTCTCCGACGTCCGGATGGAGCAGGGCAGCCTGCGCTGCGACGTCAACGTGTCGTTGATGCCGAAGGGCGCGGCCGAGCTGGGCACCCGCTCCGAGACGAAGAACGTCAACTCGCTGCGGTCGGTCGAGCGCGCCGTGCGCTACGAGGTCGAGCGCCAGGGTGCTCGACTGGACGCCGGCGAGCGCATCGTGCAGGAGACCCGGCACTTCCATGAGGACACCGGTACGACCAGCCCGGGTCGAAGCAAGGAAGAGGCGCAGGACTACCGCTACTTCCCCGAGCCCGATCTGGTGCCGCTGGCACCCGCGCGCGACCGGGTCGAGCAGATCCGCGCCACCGTGCCGGAGCCACCCAGCGTGCGCCGTGCGCAGTTCGCCGCGGCCAACGGGTTCACGACGCTCGACCTCGAGCAGATGACCAACGCGGGAGTGCTCGACCTGGTGGAACAGACGATCGCGGCGGGCGCCGTCCCGGCGAAGGCCAGGGCCTGGTGGATGAACACGCTCGCGGCCGCAGCCAACGAACGCGGTGTCGAAGTCGCCGACCTCGCCATCACCTCTGCCGAGGTCGCCCGGATCGCCGCACTCGAGGACGAGGGGGTGCTGACCAACACCCTCGCCCGCCAGGTTGTCGAGAAGGTGCTCGACGGGGAAGGGCCGCCGGACGCGGTGATCGAGACGCACGGCTGGCGGGTGGCCGGCGAGGACGAGCTGGTCGCCGCCGTAGAAGCAGCCATCGCCGCGCAGCCGGATCTCGCGGCGAAGGTACGCGAGGGCAACCAGGGCGCGGTCGGACCGCTGGTCGGCGCGGTGATGAAGGCGACCGGAGGTTCCGCGGACGCCCGGCGGGCGCGCGAGCTGCTCATGGAGCGGCTGGGCAGTTGAGCGGCTGGGCAGTTGGGCGGCTGGGCAGTTGGGCGGCGGGGCGACTGAAGGGCAGCGCCGTGCCCGGTTCGTCCTGATATGGGGTCATCCTGACCTGGCCCTGGCCGAAACGGGAGGAACACCGGGCAGCAGCGTTGAACAGAGGCAACGTCGCTGTGCCCACCGGCCGACTGTAGGGGTCTCTCATGCGCCGAACACTTGCCGTCTCCTCCTGCGTGGCCGCCCTGGTCGGCGGCGTACCCCTCGCCACCGTCAGTTCCGCCGCGGACGGTGCCGATCCCGCGGTTGCCGGCGCCCTGTCCGCTGTCGTTGCGCAACCGAACACCCGCGCCGAGTGCTTCACCGCGCAATACCAGCCGACCGACGGCTACCGGTGCCCACCGGCCGCGATGGCCGTCGCCGTGCTGCCCACCGGCAAGGTGCTGTTCTGGGACGGGCTCGAGGGCATGAACCGCGTCCAGTACAACGTCGTCGCCGAGTTCGGCGACGTCGCGCAGGATGATCAGAGCCGCATCGCCGACTTCAGCCGCGCAACGCCCACCTTCAGCACGCCCGGCAACCAGACAGCGACCGGAACGGACGGCCACGACGATGCGGTCAACCCGTTGCTGCCCGGCGGGGCCGGCGTCGTCGACAGCGGCGGCAACAACTACGACCTCTTCTGCTCTCCGCTGGTGCAGCTCGCGGACGGAACCGTACTGGCCGCCGGCGGAACCCATTACTACGAGGAGCCGGGCGTCACCGACCCGACAACCGGCAAGAGCTACGGCGTCGCGGAGCTGCAGGGCCTCAAGGCGACCCGCATCTTCGACCCGGCGACCAACACCTGGCACAACGCCAAGGGCGACATGCACTTCGGCCGGTGGTACCCGACGATGGTCACGCTTCCCAACGGACACGTCTTTGTCGCCAGCGGTGTGACCAAGCTCATCAAACCGGCATACACCGACGGCCGGCCGGCCGCTGACAGCGGTCGCAACGTTCCGGAGACCGAGACCTACGACCCGGCGACGCAGCAATGGACGGTCAACCACAGCGGTCAGACGGCTTTGAACGGTGACGACACCTCTGAGCAGTCGTTGCCGCTGTTCTCCCGACTGCATCTGCTGCCTGACGGCAAGGTCTACTACGACGCCGCCGGTCAGACGTTCAACCCGGATGGCCAGGCCTACGACGAGGCAACGTGGGTCAACGCGAAGCTCTACGACCCGGCCACCCAGGCGTGGAGCGATCTCCCGGCCGACAACACGCCGACGGGGTTGCCGCTCGTCGACGGCGCGCCGATCGGCTTTCGGGGGAGCGGGTTCTCGGTGCTGCTGCCGCTGACGCCCGACGCGACCGGGCACTACAGGACGGCAAAGGTGTTCAACGGCGGTGGCGTCGTCGGCCCGACACCTGGCAACTACTTCGGCGACGACAGCACGACGATCAACACGATCACGACCAACGCCACCACCGGTCAGGACACGCTGCAGAGCGACTCCGGGCCGCAGCTTCTCAACAAGCGCTGGTACGGCGATGCCGTGGTGCTTCCCGACGGCACGGTCTTCGTCACCAACGGTGCCAGCCGCGATGAGGTCGACGCGCCCGGGTCGGGCAACCCGGTCTTCCAGACCGAGCTCGTCGATCCGGCCGGCGGCACGGTCACGGCTGGTCCGTCACTCGACGCCGCGCACGGCCGCACCTACCACAACTCGGCCGTGCTGCTGCCCGACGGGCGGGTGCTGATCGGTGGCCACGCGCCGATCGCCACCGGCTACGCCTTCCAGTCGGACGCAGGCAGCGCGGCGGGCCTTTCGAAGCCGGAGGCGGACTCGACGTTCCAGATCTACGAGCCCCCCTACCTTCACTACGGTGTCGCGCGACCGGTCATCACCGACAACGATCGCAACGTGAGCTGGAACGGCGACCTGACGATCACGTCGCACCAGGCGTCGTCGATCGGCAAGGTGGTGCTGGTGCGCAACCCGTCACAGACACACCTCACCGATGGCGACCAGCGAAGCGTCGAGTTGCGCATCAAGCACCAGGAGGGCGACTCGATCACGGTCGCCGTCCCCGGCAGCAACGTCCTCCCCGCCGGCCCCTACATGCTGTTCATCGAGCGCGCGGCCACTGTCGGCGGCAAGACGCGCTACGTGCCGTCGGTGTCTCGCCAGGTGACCATCGACAGCTCGCCGCGCGACCCCGGCCCGGATCGGGTCACGCCCGCTCCACGACACGGCTCCGCGCTCGGCGGTCGGGCCGCGACTCACCGGCACGCCTCGACGCGTCCGGCGACCCGGCCTGCCGCGGACGCGGCGGCGGCATCGACGCTACGGACGGCATCGGTGGCGCAGCACCGAACGGTCTGGCACGCGTGGGCCTGGCTGGCTCTGGCCGCTCTCGCGTTCGCCGGCGTGCCAACTCTGCTTCGCCGTCGGCTGCGGCGCGGCGCCTAACGCTGCCGGAGGTCGGTGCGCTCGGCGAGGCGGCGGAGCTCCGAGGCGAGCTCGTCGGGGTACTCCAACGGTAGGAAGTGCGAGCCCGGCAACAGGTGGAGCTCGGCGTGCGGGATCCGCGAGGCCGCTTCCAGCATGTCGTGCATCGACGTGAGTACGTCGTGACGCCCGGCCACGAGTGTCACCGGCACCTCGACGAACGCGAGGTCCATCGGCTCGTGGTCGGCCGCGGCCACCGCAAGTGAGAAGTACCAGCGAAAGTCATGGGTGCGAAACTCCTCGAGCGCCGGGATGAGCCGGTCCGGTTTGGCGGCCGGGAGAACGAATCCGCTGTGGTTGATGACCGATGCGGTGACGCGGTTGAGCGGGATCCGCTCCGAGACCCACGACAGCTGCGGCCCCAGACGGCGACCGAGTCGGGCGGCGGTGACGCCGAGGCGATGCCGGAGCGGTCGGGGGACGCGCAGCGGACCGAACATCGCGCGGAAGGTGCCGCCGGGAACGCCGGCGACCGCCATCAGCCCGGCGACGCGTTCGGGGTGGGCCCGGGCGAACTCGAAACCGACGTTGACGCCGAGGGACCAGCACGCGACGAGCGCGCGATCGATGCCCTCGTGGTCCATCAAGGACCGCATGTCCTCGACGTGGTCCTCGATCGTGATGCGGCTCGGATCAGCGGGCCGATCGCCGCCACCGGTGCCGCGGTAGTACCAGGTCACGACCTGGAAGCCGCTGTCGGTGCGTACGATCGTCGGCCACGCTGCCGGTGGCGTGCCGAGGCCGTTGGAGATGACGACGGGCAGGGTGGCGGCAGTGCCACCGCGCGGCGAGCCTTCATTGCGCCAGCCGGTGACACGTGTCCCGTCGCCGCTGGTGAAGGTGAACGCGCCCATCAGGTTTCCGACCCGTGTCGCCAGCCCCAGTCCCATCGGCGGGCGAACTCGCGATAGCCGGCCCGCGCGAAAGCTGCGCGCATCGGGGTGTTGACGCAGTCGGTGTCCGCGACGATGCGCCGTGCGCCGGCGGCCACCAGCGTGCAGGTGGCGTGGGCCAGCAGGTCGTGGACGTAGCCCTGGCCGCGGAACGGCTGCGCCACACCGATCTCCGCCACCACGCCGACACCGTTGCTCCATGCCGGCGCGACGTAGCCGACCATCCGGCCACCGTCGTCCGTCGCGACGACGAACCGGTCTTCTGTACCGGGATACCGGCGGAGGAAGTCCACGCGTTTCCGCGCTTCCGCCCCTTCGCTCATGATGGTGCGGTCCTGTTGCATGGAATGGTCGAGCGAGCCGTCAGCAACGCTGACGAACAGCTCGACCAGGTCCTCTTCCCGGACGCTTCCCGCCGGGCGGAACGCGAGCCGCGTGGGCGGTGCCGTCGGCGTCGCGGCTGCTGTCCACTCGATGCGCACCCGGTCGACCTGGAACCGGAACCCAGCGCCCTCCAGCAACGCGACCTCACCCGGCTTGGTGGTCCACGGGTCGCCTTCGACGCCGGCGGGCAGGCTGACCTCGGACCAGGCCTCGACCACGTGCAGCTGCTCGCGGGCATGTCGCAGCAGCTCGACAGCGGCGGTGGCGTCGTGATTGTCGAGCGAGGTGAACACGATCGGCGCCGTGGCATCGGGCGGGCCCCACCAGTAGTGCCGCGCGAGCCTTACGCCGTCCTCGTCGTACGCCGTCCAGCACCACTCGGGTCGCACCGTACCGACGGCAATGTTGTGGGCGAGCCGGTCCTGCAGCTGGCCGTCGTCGAGTCCCGCGCAGAAGTCGTCCAGGTTTGCGCCGTCGAGTGCGCGGAATCGCAGCGGGCTCACGGTGACCTCACGCACGCGCGTAGCGGCGGGCCAATGCGCTCAGTCGTCACCGCGAGCAGGCTATAGAGTCGCGCGCACGTCGGGGAGGTGGTCGTCGTGCAGGACGTGACCGAGGCGTTCGTGCGGGCGCACGAGGTCGGGGCGTGGCCGGTGGACCGGGTCGCGGCTGCCGTCCCCGGCGACGGCCCGCTCGCCGACCTCCGCTGCGAATGGGACCAGGACGCGGGTGACGACTGGCTGCGACTGCTTCACACGTCGATGGTGTTGGCGCTCGTCTGGGTGCCCGGCCCGCTCGTCATCGCAACGAGTGGTCATCACGACCTTGTCGGCGAGATCGAGCGGCTGACCGCTACGACGGTCGAGCAGGTGGCCGTCGCCCACCTCGATGCGCCGGTCATCGCCATCCGCCCGGACCGGCTCGAGGAGATCTGGCCCGGCCGCGACTGGCCGCAGGGCTCCGTCGACGCCTCGGCGATGAGCGCGCACGATCTTTGGTACGCGACCTGCTAAGAAAGGGTGTTAACTCCCCGCCCGCCGCGCATAACAGTCCGTGCCAGACCGCTGATCCCTCCGGAGGTCCCCATGCCCGACGCCATTGTGCTGCTGAAAAACGACCACAAGGACGTCGAGAAGCTGTTCAAGCAGTACGAGAAGCTCGGCGAATCCGCCTACGTCACCAAGCGCAAGCTGGTCGACCAGCTCATCGAGAAGCTCTCGGTCCACGCAGCGATCGAGGAGCAGCACTTCTACCCCGCCGTCCGGCAGGCGTCCGATGATCTCGAGGACACCGTCCTGGAAGGTCTCGAGGAGCACCACATCGTCAAGTGGACGCTCAGTGAGCTCGAGGACCTCCCCGCCGAGGACGAGCGTTTCCACGCCAAGGTGACGGTGCTGATCGAAAGCGTTCGCCACCACGTGGCCGAGGAGGAAGAGGATCTCTTCCCCGACGTCCGCAAGGCGTTGGGGCGCAAGGCGCTCGTCGAGCTCGGTGACGTCCTCGAGCAGGCCAAGACCGTCGCGCCCGTCGCGCCCTACCCCAAGGCTCCGGACACCCCACCGGCCAACCTCATCGTGGCGCCGGCCGCCGCGGTGGCCGCGCCCGCGGTCGAGGTGGTCGAGAAGGGCCGGCGCAGTCTCAAGCGGGCGCTCGGACTCGACAAGAGCTCCTGACCGCGGGCACCGGTAGCCGGCGCCGTACCGTGGCGGGATGACCGAGGACAAGCTGGACATCATCGTCTACGGCGCGAGCGGGTTCGTCGGCAAGCTCACCGCCGCCTACCTCGCCAAGTCGGCTCCGGACGACGTTCGGATCGGGCTTGCCGGGCGGAGCCGGGAGCGGCTGGAACAAGTGCGGCACCGACTCGGTGGTCGGGCCCTGGACTGGCCGCTCCTCGTCGCCGACTCGCAGGACCGGGCCGCACTCGACGGGCTGGCCGGCCGCGCGACGGTGATCGCCACCACCGTCGGGCCCTACGCGGAGTACGGTCTGCCCCTCGTCGCCGCATGCGCGGAGGCCGGCACGCACTACGCCGATCTGACCGGCGAGGTGCCGTTCATGCGCGAGACCATCGACAGGTTCGACTCGGTCGCCCGGCAATCCGGTGCGCGCATCGTGCACAATGCCGGATTCGACTCGATCCCCTCCGACCTCGGCGTTCTGCTCCTGCACGACGCGGTCACCGCGGACGACGCGGGCGACCTCGAGCGGACGACCTTCGTCCTCACCGGCCTGAAGGGCGGTGTCTCGGGCGGCACGGTCGCGTCGATGCAGGCCGGCATCGCGGACATGGCCGGCGACTCCGAGCGGCGTCGCCTCGCGCTGGATGCCTACGCGCTCAGCCCCCAGCGGGACAAGGAACCCGACGTCCTGAACGACGGCTGGGGGAGCGAGGGTGACCTTCGTGGGGTGACGCACGACAGTGAGATCGGCCACTGGCTGGCACCGTTCGTCATGGCCGGGGTCAACACCCGCGTCGTACGGCGTAGCAACGCGTTGCAGGACTGGGCGTACGGTCGCCGGTTCCGCTATCGCGAAGTGACCGGGCTGGGCGACGGTCCGGCTGGTCTGGTGAAGGCCTCTGCGTTGACCGGTGGCCTGGCTGCCTTCATGGGCGGCATGCTGTTCGGCCCGACGCGGTCGGCGCTCGGACGGCTGCTACCCAAGCCGGGCGAGGGGCCGTCGGAGAAGACGCGCACCAACGGGTTCTTCCGGATCGAGATCCACACGACGACTTCGACCGGTGCGCGTTACGTCGCGCGGGTCGCTGCGAAGGGCGATCCTGGCTACGCCGCGACGGCGGTGATGCTCGGCGAGTCTGCGCTCAGCCTCGCCCGTGACGGCGACTGCTTGCCTCCACGGGCGGGGGTGCTCACGCCGGCGACCGGCATCGGCCGGCCGCTCGTCGACCGGTTGCGCACCGCCGGCATGACGCTCGAGGTCGCGCGCGCCTGACCTGTCCGCCGGGTCAGGCGTGCACCGGCGGTCGACGGTCGGCCCAGGGCGCGGCCTGCTCCAGCTGCGAAGCGACGCGCACCAACAGGTCTTCCCGCCCGTAAGCCGCGACGAGCTGGACACCGACCGGTAGGCCGGCTGCCGACCAGTGCAGCGGCAGGCTGACGGCCGGCTGGCCGGTCATGTTGAACTGCGCCGTGTAGGGGATGAAGCTCGCGATCCGCGCGCCCTCGCCCTTCGGCCCGTCCTCGGTGAACCAGCCGAGCCGCGGCGGCGGCGCGCCGAGGGTCGGGGTGACGAGCACGTCGTGGTGCGTCCACCACTGCGCCATCCGTCGGGTCCACTGGCCGATCCAGGTGCGGGCCTCCAGGTAGTCCGTCGCCGGCATCGCGGAGCCCCATTGCCGGTAGGTGACGTTGCGCGGCTCGAGCTCGTCGTCGGCGATCGGCCTGCCGATCAGCGCCTCGAAGGCGCGGAACGACGCCTCCGTGTCGGCGGCGATGATCGTCGCGAACTTGTGTCCGAACTCCTCCTCGAACATCGCTGCAGGCGCCGCCTCGTCGACGTCGTGCCCCAGTGACTCGAGCAGCCGCGCGGCTGTCGCGACAGCGGCCCGGCACTCCGGATCGTCGAGGTACTGCGCGCCGATCGCGTGGTCAGCCACCCCGACGCGCAGCCGCCCGGGTTCGCGGCCGAGCTCGGCGGCGAGCGGTCCAGGCAACGCCGGCGCGTAGTAGGGCTCGCCCGGCATCGAGCCGCTGATTGCATCGAGAACGGCCGCGGCGTCACGAACGGACCGAGCGACCGACCCGTCGATCGTGCCGCCGGCCCAGCCCTCGCCGACCAGCGGGCCCTGCGACACCCGCGCCCGGGTCGGCTTGAGCCCGACCAGGCCGCACTCGCTCGCCGGGATCCGGATCGAGCCGCCACCGTCGTTGGCGTGCGCGACCGGCACCATGCCGCTCGCGACCGCGGCCGCCGACCCTCCCGAAGACCCGCCGGTCGAGTGCTCGGGGTTCCACGGGTTGCGAGCCGGCGGGAAGCTCTTGGGCTCGGTCGTCACCGTCGTACCGAACTCGGGCACGTTGGTCCGTCCCAGCACCACGAAACCGGCCGCGCGGAACTGCTCGGCGAGGTACGACGTGACCGGCCAGCGCAGATCGCGCAGCGGCCCGATGCCGAATGCCGTCTGCTCGCCGGCGACCGTGCAGCCGAGGTCCTTGAGCAGGATCGGCACCCCGCGGAAGGGCGCAGCGTCGTCGACGCCCGGCGGCAGCTCGCCGGCGGCCTCGGTGCGAGCCTCGTCGAAGCGGGTGCGGATGACGGCGTCAAGCTGCGGGTTCACCGCCTCGACGCGAGCGATGGCGGACTCCACGAGCTCCTTGGAGCTCACGTCGCCGCGACGAACGAGGTCGGCTTGGGCAGTGGCGTCGAGCCAGGCAAGATCCGTCACGGCGCGGACGTTACTCGCCGGCTACATAAGGTGGCACCCATGGTTGACCGCAAACCGCGCAGTCGCGACGTGACCG
>JAVEEE010000192.1 GCA_030840615.1 Frankiaceae bacterium
ACCTCCTCGGATGTCAGCTCCTTGTCCATCTTGACCTCGACAACCCAGTGGGTCCCGTCTGTCTCAACCACGACGAGATCGGGGTTGTACTGACGGCTCTCGGAAGATGCCGGGGGCGCGCTCATACGTGCTGCGTTGGACCTCCTGGAAGACCCCCAGCGCCTCTACGAACAGGCTACCGATGGGGCGAGGCGCCAGCTCAACCGAGCGTTCTTCGACCGCATCTACGTCGATGATCGAGAAGTCAGCGGCCACGTGCTTTCGGACCCGTTCGACGCACTCTTGGGCAGCGACCCGAGCCCTAGCGGGCGGCCAGATCGACCGAGCCCGGCCTACGATAGATCTCGGGGTCTAGCGACCCCATCTCGTCTAGGATCCATCACTCGCAATAGCCAGGCCGCGGTGATAACCCGCATTGCGCACGGCCGGGGTTTGAATAAGACCACTTTGGTGGAGCTGCGGGGAGTCGAACCCCGGACCTCTTCGATGCGAACGAAGCGCGCTACCAACTGCGCTACAGCCCCAAGTGCCGGTCCAGGGTAGCCGATGAGATCGGCCCGGACGGTCAGTCGTTGACCGCCCACCGCCGCTCGAGGATCTCGTCGAGGTCCGTCTCGCCGTCAGCCGCTGCGACGACCTCGACGCCGGGCTCGGCCGGCTCGGAGTCGGGCGAGTAGACCGGCGGGGAGTAGGTCGGGTCGGCTTCGTAGGCGGGCGCCGGTGGTTTCATCGTGTAGGTCGGTCGCGGGACCGGGACCGGCTCCCAGGTGACCGTGTCGTCCGCGGACCTCTCGTCCGTGCCGGTGGCAGCGACCGGCTGCTGCTCGGCGGCCGGCGCAGCCGACGCCAGCATGGTCCAGCGCGGCGCGGCCGGTGCGGCCACGGGAACGTCGGATGCGACCGCGACCCGGCGACGTTGGCGGGCCACGGCCACGGCTCGCCGGGCCTGGGCCCGAAGGTGGAGGCAGAACGCGACCGGGATGACGTCGACCACGATCTGCAGGGGCCACGAGATCACCCCGACAGCCGCCAGCAGCAGCGTGATGAAAGTGACCGCAAGGATGCCGAGCAACAGGCGCCGACGCCGGGCGACGAGTGACGGCCGGCCACGCGCCGGCCGGGCCGGCCCCGGCCGAGTCTGCACGGTAGGACGAGGCGGCCGCTTCACTGCCGCAGCTCCGGAAACATGCACGGCGACGCGACCCTCACCACGCCGAGGCATCACGACGTAGCGACGGCCCGGCGTCGCGGAGGTGCGGCGAGACAATGTCCGCATCGCCGTCGAGAAACGGTCGACCGATCTCGACTCGGTCGCGGCATCGTGGCGGCGCAACCACATGGGCACGAGTACGACGGCCCACATGACGACGATCGCTGCGTAGATGACGGCGCTCACGCCTGACTCCCCCGACGCATGACGTCCATTGCCGAGCAACGCTAGCCAGGACAGTGACCATCAGCACGGACATCGGTCGGTGTGTCGCAAAGTCGCGTGATGCGTCAGCCGATGTCGCGGGTGCGGTGCCACCGCGCAAGAAGTCCGGTGGGAACTTCCTCACGCGTCAACGCATAAGAAAGATGGTCACGCCACTCACCCGCGATGTGCAGAAATGCGCGACGCAGTCCCTCTTCACGAAAGCCGAGTTTCTCCATCACCCGACGGCTCGCCGTGTTCTCCGGACGAATGTTGACCTCGACCCGGTGCAGCCCGACGGCGCCGAAGCAGTGGTCCGTCACCAAAGCCACGGCCGTCGGCATCACCCCCCGTCCCGCCACCCGACTGTCGACCCAGTAGCCGAGATGCGCGGAGTCCAACGAACCCCGGGTGATCCCGCCGACATTGAGCTGGCCGGCAAAGCCTCCGTCCACGACTACCGCGAGCGGCAGCCCGCGACCCTCCCGCGCCTCCGCGCGCATCCGTCTCGTCATCGTCACGAACGTCGCCATCGACGTCGGCACACCCACGCCGGGTCGTTCGGGTGAGGTGGCCTCCCACGGGCGCAGCCACTCGATGTTGTGCCGTCGCAGCGACACCCACGCGCGGCCGTCCCGCAGGCGCAGCGGACGCAGGGTCACGCCCCCGTCGGTGAGCTCAGCCGGCCACCCGGCGGCACTCCCCACCGTCAACGCCCCGGGGACGTCGTCAGTGGTCGCCTCCGCGCAGCTGGGTGATCGCATGACCGATCACCGGCGCGAGCACGCTCACCCCGTCGCGGACACCACCGGTCGAGCCCGGCAGGTTGACGACGACGGTCGCCACCGCGATGCCGGCTACGGCGCGGGACAAGATCGTCGTCGGCACGGTGTCCCGGTTGAACTGACGAAGCGCCTCAGCGAGCCCGGGCGCCTCCCGCTCGAGCACCCGACGCGTCGCCTCCGGGGTCACGTCGCGCGGAGCGAACCCGGTCCCTCCCGTCGTTGCGACGAGGTCGATGCCGGCGGCGATCGCCTCCCGCAACGCCCCCTCGATCGCCGGGATCTCGTCCGGCACGACGACGACCTCAGCCTCCGAAAAACCCAGCTCGATCAGCAACGCGGACAGCAGCGGTCCCGACGTGTCATGGCGCAGCCCGCCGTGCGAGCGGTCGGACACGGTGATGACGCGCGCCCGGGCGTCCGGGGGGAGATCCTCGGCGGTCACGGCCGGCTCCAGTCGCCGGTGACCCCGCCGGTCTTCGCCATCACCCGGACATCGGTGATGACGGCGGCCGGGTCGACACCTTTCACCATGTCGATCACTGCGAGCCCGGCAACGACCACGGCGGTCAGTGCTTCCATCTCGACTCCGGTGCGGTCTGCCGTCCGCACCGTCGCTTCGATCTCCACGGCGTCGTCGTCGACTCGCACATCGACTGACACTCCGTGCAACGCGATCGGGTGACACAGCGGTACGAGATCCGGCGTTCGCTTCGCACCCATGATGCCGGCGACCCGCGCCACGGCGAGTGCGTCACCCTTGGGCAAGGAACCGTCCCGCAACAGCGTCACGACTGTCGGCGACACCACGACCCGCCCGCGCGCAGTCGCCGTCCGCGTCGACACCTGCTTGCCGGAGACGTCGACCATCCGCGCCGAGCCCGTGTCGTCCAGGTGAGTGAAGTCGCTCATCGCGCTCAGGCCTGCCGTCGCTCGAGCAACATCGCCGTGACCGTCGCCCCACTCTCGATCTCGGTGGTCTTCTCCGGTACGACGACGAGCGCGTTGGCGCCGGCCAGCGACGCGATCAGGTGCGAGCCGCTGCCGCCGATCGGCGTCACGGTGTAGGTCCCGGAGTCCACGGACAGCATGGCCCGGGCGAACGTGCGCTTGCCGGGCGGTGACGTCAACGCGCCGGCCAATCTGGCCCGCACCGTGGGACGGTTGATCGGCTCGACACCGAGCATCCTGCGCAACGCCGGCCGGACGAACACCTCGAAGGACACGTAGGCGCTCACCGGGTTGCCGGGCAGGCCGAAGAACGGCGTGCTGTCCGGCCCGATCAGGCCGAATGCCTGCGGCATGCCGGGCTGCATGGCGACACGGTCGAACCGCACCTTGCCGATCCGGCCGATCGCCTCCTTCACGACGTCGTAGGCGCCGACACTGACACCGCCACTGGTCACGACCGCGTCGGCGCGGATGAGCTGGTCCTCCAACGTGTCGAGCAACACGCGGGGATCGTCCGGGACGATGCCGACGCGAAAAGCCGTGCCACCCGCTTCACGAGCGGCGGTGGTGAGCAGCGTGCTGTTGGCGTCGGGGATCTGGCCCGGGCCCAGCGGGGTGCCCGGGTCAACGAGCTCGCTACCGGTGGAGAGGACGACGACCCTCGGTCGTGGTCGCGCGGCCACCCGATCTCGGCCGACAGCAGCGAGCAGCCCCACCTGCGTCGCACCGAGATGCGTGCCGGCGGTCAGGACCGTGGTCCCGAGCGGCGCATCCTCGCCCAGTCGACGGATGCTGTTGCCGGCGGGTGCGGCGCGCCTGATCACCACCTGGGCGACGCCGCCGTCCGTCCATTCCAGCGGCACGACGGCGTCGGCGCCCGCGGGCAGCGGCGCGCCGGTCATGATCCGCACACACAGCCCGGCCTGCACCGTGTAGACGCCGGTGCTCCCCGCCGCGATGTCGCCGACGACCGGCAGCGTGACCGGCGTCGCCTCTGTCGCACCCGCGACGTCGGAGCTGCGCACGGCGTAGCCGTCCATCGCCGAGTTGTCGAACGGCGGCAGCGGAAACGCCGATGTGATGTCCTCGGCGAGAACGCATCCGTGCGCATCCTGCAAGGTGAGATCGAGCGCGCTCAACGGCGAGACGGCGTCGAGGATGTGGCCGAGGTGCTCCTCGACCCCGATGAGGCCGTCGGCGCTCAAGGCTTCAGCGGTTGGTCGGGGTCGCCCAGCGGCAACCGTGCCGCCACGAACTCGGCCAGCCACGCGCGGAACTCCGGACCGAGGTCGACGCGGTCTGCCGCGATCTGCACGATCGAGCGCAGGTAGTCGGCCTTGTCGCCGGTGTCGTAACGGCGGCCACGGAAGATGACACCGTGCACCGGACCGCCGGCGACACTCGGGTCGGTGAGCCGGGCGATGGCGTCCGTGACCTGGATCTCCCCCCCGCGGCCCGGTGGTGTCTCGGCGAGAGCGTCGAAGATCTCCGGGCTGAGGACGTAGCGGCCGATCAGCGCCAGGTTGCTGGGCGCTTCGTCCATGGCCGGCTTCTCGACGAGACCGCTCACCCGAACGACGTCGTCCTCGTCCGTCGCCTCGACGCTGGCGCACCCGTAGAGCGAGATCTGCTCGGGCGGCACCTCCATGAGCGCGAGGACACATCCGCCTCGCTGTGCCTGGACGTCGATCATCTGGGGCAGCAGGTCGTCCCGTTCGTCGATGAGGTCGTCGCCCAGCATGACCGCGAACGGCTCTCGACCGACATGCGGCGCGGCGCATGCCACGGCGTGACCGAGTCCTCGTGGGTCGTGCTGGCGGACGAAGTGCATGGACGCAAGGTCGGTGGAGTCGCGTACCCGGTCGAGCATCTCGCGCTTGCCCTCGTCGCCCTCCAGCTTGTCTTCCAGCTCATACGCGCGGTCGAAGTGGTCCTCGAGCGAGGCCTTGTTGCGGCCCGTGACGACGAGCACGTCGGTGAGGCCGGCCCGGGCGGCTTCCTCGACGACGTACTGGATCGCCGGCTTGTCCACGACCGGCAACATCTCCTTGGGCGTGGCTTTCGTCGCGGGCAGAAAGCGCGTACCCAGCCCTGCGGCCGGGATGACGGCCTTCGTGACGCGCGTGCCCATGCCGGCAACCCTAACGAGATCTGGTGGCTGCCGGTCCCGTCGCCATGCGCCACTGGTCCCGCCCGGCCGCCTTGGCGGCGTAGAGCGCCTCGTCTGCCGCGCGGATCAGCGTCGCCGCTCCGTCCCCTTGCGCGGGAAAGACCGCGACTCCGATGGAGATCGTGACAGGCAGCCGGATCTCGCCGACATCGAAGGGCCGCCCGCGGATCGCCGCACAGATCCGGTCGGCGGTGAGGCCCGCACCCTCTCCCGCGGTCTCCGGCAGTACGACGACGAACTCCTCCCCGCCGTAGCGCGCGACGACGTCGACCTCGCGCACCTCGACCCGCAGCCGCTCGGCAACCTCGACCAGCACGACGTTGCCGACCTGGTGGCCGTGGACGTCGTTGACCTCCTTGAACAGGTCGAGATCGAGCATGAGCAAAGCAAGGGGCCGCTGGAACCGCACGGCACGTTCGATCTCGCGCGTGAGCGTCGTCTGGAAGAAGCGATAGTTGCCCAGCCCGGTCAGCCCGTCGGTCACCGACAGTCGCTGCGCCTCCTGGTGCAGCAGCACGTTGTCGAGCGCGACGGCAGCCTGCCCGGCGAATGTGCGAATCGTCTCGAGGTCGCCGGCGTCGAAGGGCCGGCTGTCTGCCCTGTCGTAGAGGTTGAGCACACCGAGGACACCTCCGCTGGTGCGCATCGGGACGCTGATCAGCTCCGTGGCGCTCGGCTCTCCGCCGGACAGCGTGACCCCGTCGACACCGGCTCGCCCGCGCACCGCTTCTCCGGTGGCGGCCACCGACCCGGTGACGCCGTGCCCGACCCGGACGCGCGACTGCGCGCCGCGTCGGTCGAGGCCACGGCCGGCGCGCAGCAGCAGCTCGTCGCGGCCCGGCTGCACGACGTACGCCGCGCCTGCGGTCGCCCGCACGCTGCCGATGGCCGTGTCGAGGATGACGGTGAGGATGCGGCCCAGGTCGTGGGTGCTCGACAACGTGTCGCCGAGCCGGGCCAAGTTGCCGCGCAGCTCGTCGCGGCTGTTCTCGAGCTCGCCGACGTAGCTCCGCAGCTCGTCGGTCATCTCGTTGAAGGCCTCGGCCAGCTGACCGACCTCGTCCCGGGACCGGATGTCGATGCGCGTGTCGAGGTCACCCCCCGCGACGCGGGCTGCCGCTGCCGAGAGCTCGGCCAGCGGCCGCGTCGTCACTCGCGCCAGCAGCCAACCGAGCACCGCAGAGAGCAGCAGTGCCGTGGCCAAGACGGCGACCAGTAGTGCCTCGAGCCTGCCGACCCCGGGCTGATGAACGCTGAGCACGAGGACAGAGCGCCCGGGCCCGATCCGGACCGCGGTCGCGAGCCGGTGACCCACAACACGGGTTCCCTCGCGCAGCATTGCCCCCGACTCGTGGGCGAGGTCGCGCGCGTCGCCCGGTCGTTCGGTCGTGGCGACGACCTGGCCGCCGGCCACCAGCGTCGCGTCCGCATTGGTAGCGGCGGCGATGCGCCGGACGGTGGTGGCGTCGAGGGGAATCGCGACCGCGGCCTGCCCGCGGCTGGCCCCTCCGGAGCCCACGACCTTCACCGAGTCGGCGATGGCGGCCAGCAGCGTTGCCGGCGGTTGGGACCTGCTGCACGACCCCAGCTCGTCCGGCGTCGGCCGTTCGCCCGTCGGCAGCTGCCCCGCGCTCGCGATCACCCGGTTGTGCCGGTCGGAGACCACGGCATAGCCCGCCAGCTCACGAGTCACGACGTCCTGCGCTGCCGCGGAAGCACCGCCGGCCGCCTCGCGGGCAAGCACTTCGGCGGCGAGGCGGGCCATGGTGCAGGTCTGCTGCACGAGCGCCGCCGCGCCCGCTCGCGACGCCGCGAGCCGGTTGTCAGCAGCAGTGTTCAAGGCGTGCGGCACTCCGCGCCCGACGACGATGGCGGCCACCAGCAACGGCACGATCACGACGAGAAGGAAGGCGAGGGACAACCGCAACCGCAACGTCACCAGCGCGCCTCCGCTGTGGGCCAGCCCCCCGCCTGGTGCGATGCTCGCACGCCATGGAGGCCAAGCGGTTGCTCCGTTCGAGGCTTCTCTCGGCGCGTGCCTCTCGGTCGCAGGACGAGAGGGTCGCCGCCGGCGGGGCCCTTGCCCGGCACGGCGCGCCCGCCTGGACCGGGCTGACCACGGTTGCCGCCTACGCCGCATTCGGCACCGAGCCGCCCACGCGGCCGCTTCTCGATGCGCTCACCGACGCCGGTGTTCGCGTCCTCCTGCCGATCGTCGACGGTGACGATGTCGACTGGGGCGGCTACGAGGGGTGGGACCGCCTGGTCCCCCATGGACGGCTGGGCTTGCTCGAGCCCGCGGGAACCCGCCTCGGCCCGGCCGCCCTGCGCGCGGTCGACGTCATCGTCGTACCGGCGCTGGCCGTCGACCGGGCCGGTCATCGGCTGGGCCGGGGTGCCGGCCACTACGACCGCGCCCTGGCCGCGACGGCGGTGCCGCGGGTCGCCGTCGTCTACGACGACGAGGTGCTCGACACCATCCCCTCCGAAGCACACGACGTGTTGATGGGCGACGCCCTCTGCCCCAGCGGGTTCGTCCCGTTGGGCGGCGGTTGAGCCGGTCAGTGCCCGGAGTGGTGCGGGCTGGGCGACGGCGAGGGCGAGCTGGTCCGGTGGGGCTTGTGCGACGGGCTCGGCGAGGGACTCGGGCTGCTGTCCTGGCTCGGCGGCGGCGTGTAGGCGCTGCCGGCGGCCGGTGCCTTCGGCTCGGAATCGCGTGGCAACGGCGGGCGCGCGACCACGGCATCCGTGGTGGGGTCGGCGTCGCCGGCCACCCACTTCTTCCACGACATGTTCCAGTCGGACATGCCGGGGTCGTAGAGATCAGGTGCGGCCGACGTGTTGTAGACGTCGACGATGTCGCCGTGCAGCGACCAGTTGTAGAACCACTCGGCGTTCGTCGTGCTCAGGTTGACGCAGCCATGCGACACGTTGACGAGCCCTTGCTGGGCGACCGACCACGGCGCGGCATGGACGAATGCGCCTCCGTAGGAGATGCGAACGTCCCAGTAGACCTGCTCGTAGTAGCCGTCCGGCGAGTCGCGCGGGATGCCGACCGTTGCCGAGTCCATCGTGACGACCTGCGACCGCTCGAAGGTGATGTGCACGCCGCTCTTGGTCGGGTATTGGTCGCGACCGGCACTGATCGGGAACGTGTGGATCAGCTTGCGGTTCTGGTAGACGTACATCTCGTGCCGGGCGGCGTCGACCCGGCTGATGTGCGAGTCGCCGATCTTGAATGTCGTCTGGTGGTCGCCGACTCCCCAGACGCCTTTGCCCAGGTAGAGCCCGCCGAAGTGTGAGCTGACCGTGACTGCCGTGTGCGCCTTCCAGTACGTCGGCGGACGCCAGTGCAGCTCCTGATCGCTCATCCAGTGCCATGCGCCGACGACGGAGGGCGTGGTCGACACGGCGAGCCGGTGCTGGACCGCTGCCCGCTGCGAGTCGGCGACGGGCCTGGACAGCCGCACGATCACCGGAGAGCCGACTCCGACGACGTCACCGTCGCCAGGGCTGAGCAGCGCGGTCAGGTGCCGGTGGCTGTCGGTGGCACGGAACCGCAGTGTCTTGGTCACCTCCGCGTCGCTACCGTCACGCAGCACGACCCGAGCCTGGTAGTGGTTCTGCGGCACGAGCCGCGTCGCGCTCCGCCAACGGGTGCTGTCGGAGTCCATGACACCGTCGATGACCGTGCCGTTCCGTTGCGTCACGAGGACAGAGCGCAGCGAGGCGTTCTGCGCCTGCAGCGTCAGATGCGCGTTCCACGGGACATGGCCGTGCTTGAGACCGGCGAGAAGAACCGTCGGCCTACCGGCGCTCCCGGCGTCCGGCCCCGCCTGCCCCACCGGCGCAGTAGGCCCGGAGCTCAGCTGCGTCGCGGCCACGACGGCACCACCGACGCCGAGAACGACGACAGCAGCAACGGCCGCGACAGCACCCCGGGAGAACGGACGGATGGCACGCATACGACGTTGAGAACCCTCTCGTGGGGGAAGCCATTCCATTGTGCCGCCTACGGCGGGTTCATGCTCGCTCAGTTAGAGACGCGCTGCTTCGGCGTTTGGTTGCCACGCACGGCGAACAGTGCACGGGCGGCGGAAGGTGCGGTTGCTGTGTCTGTCAGGTGACAAGCGCGGGGGTGGGGGACTTGGCCCAGATCGCCCTTCGTTCGCCCTCGTCGAGGCCACCCCAGACGCCGAAGGGTTGCCGACTGCTGAGCGCATAGTCGCGACAGCTGTCGACCACCGCGCACGCGCGACAGATCGTCTTGGCCACGGCGACGTCATCGAGCGCGACACCAGTGCTGCTGACGGGAAAGAACGTGTCCGGCTCCGCCGTCAGGCAGGCTGCCCGGTCAGACCACTCCACACTTCACCTCCGCGATCTTGGCGCG
>JAVEEE010000223.1 GCA_030840615.1 Frankiaceae bacterium
GGTCCGGTCGCGGCCGGACTGCTCGTCCAGGTCGGCGGGTGGCGCGCGGTCTTCGTGGCGGAGGCGGCCGCCGCCCTGATCGCGGCCGGCGTCGGCGCCGCCCTGCTGCCGGAGAGCGCGGACCCGCCGCACGGGCGCGGAGACCTCCGTGGCCAGGTGTTCGCGGCGTTGACCCTCGCCGCCACGACGTTCGCGCTGATCGACGGGCAGGACCGCGGGTTCGGTGCGACCCGGGTCGTCGTCGCATGGGTGGTTGCGGCTGCCTCCGCGGTCGCGTTCGTATCGGTCGAACGCCGGCAGGAGGAGCCCGTCATCGACCTCGCGTTGCTGCGCGACCGCCGGGTCGCAGCGGGGCTGCTCGCGGCGGCGGCGTCGACGTTCGCGTTGTTCGCCGTGCTCCTGCTGGTCAGCCTCGACCTGCAGATCGTGGGGGAGTTCTCCGGCCTGCGTACGGCGGCGGTGTTCGCTCCGATGACCGTCGCGATGGTCGTCGCGGGCCCACTCGGTGGACGCTGGGTCGGTCGGCACGGGCCGGCGCCGCCCCTGGTGGGCGGACTCCTGCTGGCGGCCGCGGCGTGCACCTGGCTGGACGTGGCGCTGGTCCGGCCGATCCCGCTCGCGTCGACGATCAGCGCGCTCACCCTGATGGGTGCGGGGTTCGGGCTCGTGGTCGCGCCGATGGTCGGCACCGTGCTGGCCCGGGTGCCGGCACGCCGCTCCGGCATGGGCGCGGCTGCGGTCACCGCCGCACGGGAGGTGGGCGGCGTCGTCGGGGTGGCGGTGCTGGGGGCGGTGGTCAACGGCCTGCTGTTCACCAAGCTCACGACCCGGCTCGTGGATCAAGGCATCCCGGTGTCCTACCGCCGGGTGGTCGTCGACGCGGTCCGCAGCGGTTCGCCGTTGCCGACGAGCCGGCCACCGACCGACGGCTCCTTCCTGGAGCGCTACGTCGCGGCGATCCAGCAGCAGCTCATCGACCGGACCGTCGACGCGGGTAAGGCCGCCTACGTCGACAGCGTCCGGACTGCCCTGATCGTCGCAATCGCCGTGCTGGTCGCCGGCGCCGTAGGGGTCGCCGTACTCCTCGGACACACCGAGCGCGACACGCCGAACTCTGTCGGTGCGGCGTGTTAGACAGAACTCCTACGTCGGCTCGCCTTCCCCCGTGCCGGGTACTCGTGATCAGGCGGTGCGGGAGTTTTTCGCGCCGAAGGCGCCAGGGGAGACAGCGTGAGTGACTCGTTCGTGCACCTGCACGTGCACACCGAGTACTCCATGCTCGACGGCGCCGCCCGGCTCAAGGACCTGTTCGCCGAGACGTCGCGGATGGGCATGCCGGCGCTGGCGATGACCGACCACGGCAACGTCTTCGGGGCCTACGACTTCTGGAAGCAGGCGACGGAAGCGGGCATCAACCCGCTCATCGGCGCGGAGCTCTACGTGACCCCGGGCACGCACCGATCCGACCGGAGCCGGGTCCGGTGGGCAGAGGGCGGCGAGGACGACGTCTCGGGCGGCGGCGCGTTCACGCACATGACGGTGCTCGCCGAGACGACCGAAGGCATGCACAACCTGTTCCGGATGTCCTCGCTCGCCAGCCTTGAAGGGCAGTTCTACAAGCCGCGGGTCGACCGTGAGCTCTTGGAGCGCTACTCGACCGGCCTCATCGCGACCACCGGCTGCCCGTCGGGCGAGATCCAGACCCGGCTGCGGATGGGTGACTACGCCGGCGCGAAGCGCGTCGCCGGCGAGCTGCAGGAGATCTTCGGCGCCGACTCGTTCTTCTGCGAGCTGATGGATCACGGCCTCGACATCGAGCGGCGCGTGCACCAGTCGCTGAAGCAGCTCGCGGACGAGCTGTCGATCCCGCTGGTCGCGACCAACGACCTGCACTACACCTTCGAGCGCGACGCCGAAGCGCACGAGGTGTTGCTGTGCGTGCAGTCCGGCAAGACGATGGCCGACCCCAACCGGTTCCGGTTCGACGCGCGCGACTTCTACCTCAAGTCGCCGGAAGAGATGCGCCGGTTGTGGCGTGAGCTTCCGCAAGCCTGTGACAACACCGTGCTCCTCGCCGAGCGCTGCCATGTCGAGTTCGCCGAGCGCAACCTGCTGCCGCAGTTCCCGGTGCCGCAGGGGGAGACCGAGGAGTCGTGGCTGCGTCAGGAGGTGCAGCGCGGGATGGCGCGGCGCTTCCCCGGCGGCGTGCCGGCGGACCGCCAGGCGCAGGCCGACTTCGAGCTCGGCGTGATGTTGACGATGGGCTTCCCCGGCTACTTCCTCGTGGTGGCCGACCTGTGCCGGCACGCCCGCGAAAACGGCATCCGCGTCGGCCCCGGCCGCGGGTCGGCTGCCGGCTCGATGGTGGCCTACGCGCTCGGCATCACCGAGCTCGACCCGATCGAGCACAAGCTGGTCTTCGAACGCTTCCTCAACCCCGAGCGCATCTCGATGCCCGACATCGACCTCGACTTCGACGAGCGCCGGCGCGGCGACATGATCCGCTACGCCACCGAGCGCTACGGCGAGGAGCGGGTCGCGCAGATCATCACCTACGGCACCATCAAGGCGAAGCAGGCATTGAAGGACTCCGCCCGGGTGCTCGGCCACCCGTTCGCGATGGGCGACCGCATCACCAAGGTCATGCCGCCGCCGATCATGGGCAAGGACATGCCGCTGTCCGGCGTGTTCGACGACAAGCACGCGCGTTACAAGGAGGCCAGCGAGTTCCGGCAGCTCTACGAGACCGACCCCGACGTCAAGAAGGTCGTCGACACGGCGCGTGGCCTCGAAGGGTTGAAACGCCAGTGGGGCGTGCACGCGGCCGGCGTCATCTTGTCGCGCGAGCCGCTGCTCGACGTCATCCCCATCATGCGACGCGAGCAGGACGGCGCCGTCATCACGCAGTTCGACATGGGTGCGTGCGAGTCGCTCGGCCTGCTCAAGATGGACTTCCTCGGCCTGCGCAACCTCACGGTCCTCGACGACTGCCTGAAGAACATCGAGTCCAACCGCGGCGAACGGGTCGTCCTCGAGGAGCTGTCGCTCGACGACCGGCCGACCTACGAGCTGCTGTCCCGCGGAGACTCGCTCGGCGTGTTCCAGCTCGACGGTGGGCCGATGCGTTCGCTGATCCGCCAGATGCGCCCGGACAACTTCGAGGACATCTCCGCCATCCTCGCCCTCTACCGGCCGGGGCCGATGGGCGTCGGGGCCCACATCCAGTACGTCGAGCGCAAGCACGGCCGGCAGAGCATCCAGCCGATCCACCCCGAGCTCGAGGAACCGCTGCGCGACATCCTCGACGAGACCTACGGCGTGATCGTCTACCAGGAGCAGGTCATGGCGGCCGCCCAGCGGGTCGCCGGCTACACGCTCGGGCAGGCCGACCTGCTCCGCCGCGCGATGGGCA
>JAVEEE010000292.1 GCA_030840615.1 Frankiaceae bacterium
TACAACTGCTCGCCGTCGTTCAACTGGAAGGCCGCGCTCGACGACGACACGATCGCGAAGTTCCAGCGCGAGCTCGGCGCCATGGGCTACAAGTTCCAGTTCATCACTCTTGCCGGTTTCCACGCGCTCAACTACTCGATGTTCGAGCTGGCCAAGGGCTATGCCGCCAGCGACATGTCGGCCTACGTCGAGCTGCAGGAGAAGGAGTTCGCCGCCGAGGCGCAGGGCTACACCGCGACCAAGCACCAACGGGAGGTCGGCGCCGGCTACTTCGACCTCGTGGCGACCGCGATCGACCCCGAGGCCGAGACCCTCGCACTCAAGGGCAGCACCGAAGAAGAGCAGTTCCACTGATCGACCGGTTCGCACCATGACTTCGGCCCGGAGGGGAACGAGACATGCGTCACTGTGACGGACGACTGTTCGACGGAAGCGCCTGCAACAACGACCTGTTCAACTGCGCAGAGTGCGCCACGACGGGTTGTCACGGCGATGGCTGCGACAACCAGCGATTCGTCGGCACCACGTGTTGCGGCGGCGAGCTCGGTGCTTTCTCGCCGACGCTCGCCACAGCGGCGGCTTAGCCGTCATCCTCGACTGCGCGCCCAGGCCGATCGGTCCCGGTGACGCGGCAGTCCGGTCACGATGTGGCAACGGCGCGACGCTGAGGGCCTGGTGATGCGCTAGGGATAAGCATCGTGAGCGGTCCGCGGGGTGGGACGTGACCAGCGTCATGACGCTGCTCCGGGCGATCTATCACCGGGCGGGCACGAGCCTCGTTGTCCTGGTGGTCGCGCTCTGCGCAACCGCCGCGGCGACCGTGGGACCGACCTACTACGTCGCAGCGCGCCACTCCATCCTGCAGGACGCGTTGACGTCGACGAATGTCGTCGGCCGTGGCTTCCAAGCCGTGCAACAGGGCCCGGTCCAGGGCACCCTCGGCGGTCTCGATGCGTCGGTCTCGACCGAGCTCGACACAGTTCTCCACGGACCGGACACGACGCAGCGCCTGTTCCGTCCGACCGTTCGCGCACTGGAGACCTCGGCGTTCTTTGCGGACGCCGTGCAAGTCGTCCCGCTCGTCTGGCGCACGGACATCTGCGCGCACCTCCACTTCCGGTCGGGTCGTTGTCCGAGTGCTGTCGACGAGGTGGTGGCCAGCTCGTCCCTGGCGGCGCTCAACCACTGGCAGCTCGGTGCGCGTCTCAGCGCGGCGAAGCGCACGCCCATGAGCCTCGTCGGCGTCTACGACATCCCGGACACGTCCGGGGACTACTGGTTCGGTCGGTCACCCGTCTACTTCCCCGCCGAAGTGCCCACTCCCGACAAGCAGCCGTTCGATGCCTTGTTCACCACACGTCAGACCATCGATGCGTTGCATGGGAACCCGCAGGGCACGACCGTCGTTGCTCGTTCGCTGGCGGCGGAAAGAGTCCGGCCGAGCGACGTCGATGCCTTGAGCAGCCTGGACGTTCGGCTCAACACGTCGCCGACGCTGTCCGGGGTCGCGGTCATCACCGGGATGTCCTCGACGGCGGAGTCGGTGCACTCGAACTGGTCGGCACTCGCCGTACCCGTGGTTGTCGTGACCGCCGAGCTGCTCGTGCTCACGTGGTTGTTGCTCTTCCTCGTCGTCACCGACGCCGTCGAAGCACGGGGCACCGAGATCGCGTTGGCAAAGCTCCGCGGTTACGGCGCCGGGCGGTCACTCGTGTTCGGCTTGGGTGAGCCGGTGTCGTTGTTGAGCATCGCCCTGCCGGCCGGGGCGCTCGTGGGCTGGGCGTTGACCGGGGTGCTGGCACGGACGCTGTTGCGTCCGGACACCCCCGTGTCGTTGCCCGCGTTGGGATGGGTCGGAGCCGCGATCGCGGCGACGGGTGGGATCGCGGCGATTGCGGTTGCGGCTCGGCGCACGCTGTCACGACCCGTGGTCGAGCAGTGGCGGCGCACCGGTCACAAGGCCACCGACCGTGGCTGGGTGTTCGACGCGATCGTGCTCACCGGAACGGTGGCCGGTCTGGTGCAGCTCCGGGTGAGTGGCACCCTCGGCTCGGCCCGCCACAGTGCCCTCGCGTTGCTCGTGCCCGGGTTGCTCGGCCTGGGGGTTGCTGTCGTCGGGTCGCGGCTCCTGCCGGTGCTGTGTCAGGCACTCTTCGGCCGTACCCGACACCGCGGCGGTCTCGGGCCGTTTCTGGCCATGCGCCACATCGTGCGCCGACCCGGTGGCACTCGAACGACGATGATCCTGGCCACCGCGATCGCGCTGGCGACGTTCAGCGTCGGCGCATGGTCGGTGAGCAACGCCAACCGGACTCGGGTCGCCCGGGTGACCGTCGGCGCTCCGACCGTCATGTCGGTGGTGGTGCCGCCGACCAGTGAGCTCGGGGACGTCGTCGACCGCATCGACCCCGACGGCCGGTCTGCCGCTGCGGTGGAGGTGTTCGACAGTGGCAGCACCACGCTGGTTGCAGTGCAGCCGCAGCGCTTCGCGAGCGTCGCCAACTGGGGGGCCGGCTTCGTCGGCGATCCCGGTCGGCTCATGTCCGGCCTGCATCCGCCGGCTCCGGATCCCGTCGTGCTCGACGGCGACGACGTGCGGGTTCGGCTCCGCGTCGACAAGCTGGACCCGGCCGACACTCGGCTCACTCTCGACTTCGTCGCACTCGGCGCTTCGGCGCCGACACCGGTCGACCTCGGTGTCGTGACGCCGCGGCACCGCTCGATCACCCGCGTCGGTTCGCTCGCCGCGTGCCCGTGCACCGTGCGCGACCTGCAGCTGGCACCGATGGGAGCGGCCACCCAGGTCATCGGGGACGTCACGATCACGGGCATCGATGTACGCGACGCCTCGGGCTGGCACCCCGTGCCGCACGCGACCGACATTGCCGGGTGGAGCGACAGCGGGGACCAGCAGGTCGTCGTCGACAGCGTCGGTGGCGGGGGGTTGCACTGGTCGTTCTTCGCGACGAAGGACGCACCGCCGACGCTGACCACACGCGACCGACCTGACCCGTTGCCGGCGGTGGTCTCGCGATCACTCGCAGGCAATGACGCAGCCCTCGACGCCACCGGCCTCAACGCTGCCGGACTCCGGGTGAGCGTGCTGGACCAGGCCGCCAACGTGCCCGGCGCGGCGACCAATGGCGTCGTGGTCGACCTCACCTATGCCGAGCGGGCCGCTTACGGCAACGTCGCGCCGGCGATCGCGCAGGTCTGGGCGCGTGGCAACGTCGACAGGATTCGCCGCGGCCTTGCGGCGGCCCACGTAGCTGTGCTGTCCACCACCACCAGCGGCGACGTCGATGCTGAACTCAGCCGGCAGGGACCGGCATTGGCCAGCGTGCTGTTCCTCGCGGATGCCGCGGCGGCCGCCGTACTGGCGGCACTGGCCGCGGTGCTCGGGCTCACCGCGGCCGCACGACGACGTCGCTATGAGTACGCCGCACTCGCAGCGACCGGAGCCTCCCGTCGCTCGCTTTACGCGGCTCTGGCCATCGAGCAGCTCGTCGTCATCGGCTTCGGCGCGCTGACGGGAATCGGCACCGGCCTCGTCGCCGAGGCGCTTGCCGGTCGCAACGTGCCCGAGTTCGTCACCGCGCCGGCTGCAACGCTGCTGTGGTATCGCCCCTCGTTGCTGGTGCTGGGCGTTGCGCTGGGCCTCGGCCTGCTGCTGTTGCTCGCGTCGGCTGCTTTGGCCGCGGGTGCCCTGCTGCGCTCTGTGTCTGCCGACCAGCTGAGGGAGGCGCCGTCGTGACCGGGTCGACGACATCGAGCGACCTCGCCGTACGTTGCGACAGCCTCGTGCACGTCTACGGCACGCCTGGCGCCGAGGTGGCCGCGTTGCGTGGCGTCGACCTCATGGTCAGCGCCGGCGAGACCGTGTCGCTGCTCGGTCCGTCGGGCGCCGGGAAGACGACGTTGTTGTGGCACCTCGCCGGCTTGCTCAAGCCGACGGCGGGCAACGTTGCGGTGTGGGGTCACCGGCTCGCGTCGATGACTCCTCGAGAGCTTGCCGCGCTGCGGCTGCGTGAGATCGGCGTCGTCCTGCAGAACCCGGGCCGCAATCTGCTGCCCTACGACACCGCGATGGGCAACCTGCTCTTCGCGCAGCGGCCGACCCGCCGCTCGGGTGCCGCCAAGCGCCGCCGCGCCCACGCACTGCTCGAC
>JAVEEE010000312.1 GCA_030840615.1 Frankiaceae bacterium
CCCACATGAGGCCGGCGAGGGAGGACGTGCCGCTATTCCAAGCCATGCCGGAGATTATTCGCTTCCGGTCGCCACAACGCCAGGAATGGAGACGGCCGTGGCCCACGGCGGCACCCATGCGTCCGACTCGAGCAACCCGACGATGACCCGGGCCCTGACCGGTGACTCCGTGGGCCAGTCGGTCGCGCCGTCGGTCAGCACGACAACAATGTCGGGTGCCGGCCGCAGCAGCGCGACGGCCTCCAACCCGCGTCCCAGGTCCGTGCCGCCACCGCCGACCAGGCGCACCTGCGTCGCGTCCCAGAGGCGTACCGCCTCAGACGCTGCCGCATCGCAGGACAGGACACGCAGACGATGCCTCGCGACTCCCAGCGACGTCACGACGCCGTCGACCTCGGCCAGTGCACGGCTCAGCTGACGGTCGGAGATGCTGGCCGACGTGTCGATGACGATCGCCACCTCCGGCGCCGGCTGGCGAAGCCCCGGCAGCACGACGTCGGTCACGACCGCCGCGCGCCGCGACGGTCGCCGGTAGGTGAAGTCGACCCGCCCAGCCACCTCGCCGGCACCGCGCCGTAATAGCGATGCGAGCTCGCGGCGCCAGTCGACGACGGGTTCGAGAACGGCGCCAGCCCACCGTTGCCAGCCAGAGGGCACGTCAGCCGCCACGCGGGCACGAGCCGCGATCTCGCGCGCAGCCTCGTGACGCCGCAATGCGAGATCCGCCTCGGCGAGCCCGATCGCCCCCCGGTCCCAGGGTCGTGGCCGTCCGTCTGCGCCGCTGCCGCAGTCAACGGCGGTGCGGACGGCGAGATCCTCCGCGGGCAGCCGAGCCCAGTATTGCTCCGCGGTCATTCCCGTCTGCAAACGGAACGTCGACGCGTCGGGCAGAGTCGGTGGACGCGCCCCGAGCGGTACGTCGTCGTCGATCTCCAGATCCGCAGCGAGGTTCCAGCGCCGCTGTCCCGGGCTCCGCGTGCGAGAGCCGGCCGGCGACTCGTCGCCCGTGATCGCACGGCCGCGCGCTGCATGACCGCGCAGCAGGTGGCTGACGTGATGCAGCAGCCACGCGCCTACAACAGCCGGCGGTGTCGCCTCGAGAACGTCCGGGTCGACGTAGACGTGCCACGACGTATCCGCCGGGAAAGACTGCAGGGATGCCGGGTCGCCCGCTACATCCCGCTGGGGCGACGTGACAACCGGCCGCATCGACAGCAAGCTCGTCGCCAGGTAGGGCGCGGCCCGAACGGCCCAGACCCTGGCCGCCGCCCACTTGTCCCGCAGCTCAGCGGACAGCTCGCCGGGCGTAGCCGCCTCGCCGTCCTCGCTCACGGGTTCGTCACGTCAAGAGGCCGGCGGCATGGAGCACCGGGGTCAGGGCCTGGACCTCGGTCGGCAGCGGCGCGCCTGCCGGGCGATGCGCAGCCAGCGACCGGGCGACCAGCACCGCCACGTCCGGAGCCACCTCGGCCGCGCGGGCGATGACGCGCCAGGCGGCCTGCCACAGCTCCGCGTCGGACGACGCGACCGCGTAGCTGGCCACGGCGGTCAGGGCGGCGTAAGCGCGGTCACCGCGGTCCGGGAGAGAAAAGCCGTCGGGGTCGGCAAGGACGGCCGCGGGGTCCGGGAGGTCGAGCTCGCTGAGCCAGGACAACAGCTCCAAGGCCGGACCGTCGCCGACTGCCCCGCTGACCAGCAGCAGCCGTGCATCGGGTGACGCACTGCTCGCTTCGGTGACGGCCAGGAGGTGGGCAACCGTCTCCCAGCTGCGCGGGCTCGGCCAGGCCCTGCCGGCAGCCGAGGACGTGCGTGGGACCTGCAGCACGAGAGCCGGGCGGACATGCAGGAACGAGGCGACGGCGGTCCGCGCCGCCAGCGACTGCGCCGCGGTCGGCTCCACCACCCGACGACCACTACCCGGCACCGGGAAGCCGGTGGTGAGGCCACGTCCGATCTCGTCCGCCTCGATCGTCCAGTCGAGGTGAACGAAGCGGTTCGCCATGGGCGCGGACAGCTCCCAGCCGTCCGCCGCTTCTTGCGGCCGGTTGGCAGCCGCGACGACGCGCACTCCGCCGGGCAGCTGCAGGTCACCGACGACCCGCTCCAGGACAACCCGCAACATCGCCGCCTGCACGGCCGGCGGCGATGTCGTGAGCTCGTCGAGGAACAGGATGCCTTCGCCCTGGGACGCCAGCCGGTCAGCCCAGCGCGGCGGCGCGAAGTGCACGGAACCTTCGGATACGACGGGCAGCCCAGCGAAGTCGGAAGGCTCGCGGACCGAGCCCACGACCACCTCGACGGGCAGATCCATCGCCCGGCCCATGGCGAGCACGGCCGAGGTCTTGCCGGTGCCGGGGCTGCCCCACAGGAGCACCGGCAGGTTGGCGCGGACCGCGAGGCCAAGGGCTTCGACGAGCGAGTCGCTCATGACACCGTCACCGCCGTCGGGCCGGAACGGCGGACGTTAGACCTCCGCGCGCTCTTCGGTCTGCACCGACACCAGCGTCGCGGGCGGCGGGCCTTCGATGAACTTGTGTCCCCACACCGACAGCCGCTGTGGCTTGACTTCCACGAATGGATGCGACGGCGAGTCCTCCACGCCACCCCAGATGTATTCGACCGGAAAGCCGGAAGGCGTGAACGAGTAGAACGAGATGACGGGGTCCTGCGTGTGCCGGCCGAGGGTGGCCATCAGCCGGATCCCGCGCTCCTGCACCCGGTCGTAGGCGATCCCGACGTCGTCGAGCTCCTGTACCTCGATGCCGATGTGCTGCAGGCCACGGAAGCCCGGCATCACCGCGAAACCGATCGAGTGGGTCCGGTCGTTGTGACGCGGTCGGTAGAACGCGAGCCGTCCGGTGGTCATCCCTGACCCGTACCAGCGGAAGCCCATGACCTCCGTGACGAAGCGCTCCGCCTCGGCAAGCGACTCGACGTCGGGTACTGCGATGACCACGTGTCCGAGGCCGCCCTCCCCGGCCACGAAACCCGCATGCGGCCGGCCGGGCAGGAACGAGTGCGGGTCGAAGGCCTGGCCGTAGAACAGCTCGTGACGCGTCTGGTCGGGGCCGGTGAACCATGCCACGCCATGGACGGAGCGCTCTTCCT
>JAVEEE010000314.1 GCA_030840615.1 Frankiaceae bacterium
CCGTGCAGGTGTCCGGGCTCGGCGTACGTATGCGTGAGCGTCCCGTCGGGGTAGGGCGCGCCGGCGTCGTCCGTCTTGACCAGCACGGTGCCGTCACCCCAGGTCCAGTCGTAGGACGTCGGAGTGATCGTGATGGTCTCGGTGACCGGGCCGCCGCCGAAAGGTTGCGGAGCGAGATCCGCGGGCGGCCGGACCATGAAGTAGGCCGGCAGCCCGGTGACAGCGCCGTTCGGAGGCTGGGTGGTGAGGTCGAGCGCCGGCGGCCGGACGTCGCGGAGGTAGCGCTCGACGTCGGTCGCCGCGATGTCGCCCACCGGTACGACGTCGCCCGTGCCGCCGAGGCACAGCGAGTCGACGAGACGGTTCTGCACCGCCGCGGTGGTCAGGTAGAGCCGGAACAGCGACTGGCGGGGGCCGCACAGCAGCGACTGGCGTGACGTCGCGCAGGCGTTCTGGTTGTTGGGGTCGTCGGGGGAGTTGTCGACGCAGGCAAGGATCAATGTCCACTCGCAGTCACCGCAGCCGGGCGTCGTGCCGGCATGCGCCGCCGCCTCGAGCACCCCCGGCTGTCCCGGCACCATGATCAGCCCATGAAAATCCCCAGCGACCTGGTCAGCGACGACACCGC
Organism: Frankiaceae bacterium; assembly: GCA_030840615.1. GTDB lineage: Bacteria > Actinomycetota > Actinomycetes > JAFAQI01 > JAFAQI01 > JAFAQI01. Next base: position 629 of record JAVEEE010000314.1, read on the forward strand.
CACAGTCCGCCTGCCGAACGCCGCATGGATCAGCCGTCAGGGCGGCGCTGCTCATGGGGTTGCTCGCGGTCAGCACAAACAGAGTGGCGACCAACAGCTGCCGGCCGTTCAAAGGCGTCTTCCTGGTCGTACGTAGACGAGCGCTCGAATCAGCCAGGCTTGGCCTTGTCGTCGGAGCTTGAAGTCCAGAGTGGCACCGCGTCGGCCTGGCGAACTTGTGACGATTCGCCCTTCCGCATCGGCAATCCCGCTTCGGCTGTAGTCGTAGTTGACGAGCACCTCCGCAGCCGTTGCGGTGTCCAAGGCAGGCGATACGTGAGTGATACGGGTCTCGCCGAAGTAGTGCTGGCCCTTGTCAGCCACCTCTTTCGTCGACACTGCAACCTTTTTGCAAGCGCAGTCGGCAGTCATCAGTGCTTCCATCGCACTCGCAGTGAGTGAGGTGGTGGGGGCGTTCAGCAGGCGGAAGTACTCGCGGACGACGGCGGTGGCGGCGCGCAGCTCGGCCTTATCGCTGTTTGCCGGGGGAGTGGTGGCGTCCGCCGCCGGCGTCGTCGACAGCGGTGGCAGGGTCCGCGGCGTGCTTCCCGAGCTGCTGCACCCGGTGGCACCGGCCAGCATCGCGGCGACGATCACCGCGACACCCCACCCGACGGCCGTGCGCCGTCCCGGCACGAACACGGGCAAAGGTTAACCAACCGGGCCGGCGCCTGCTACGGCCGTCCACAGCTCTCCCGCCGACGGGGAACGCGAAACGGACGAAGCGGCCGTTCAAGCGATCGGCGTCGTCCGCCGATGGGGAACGTGAGGCCGCCTCCATCCCGGGACGCCCGCGGCCGCGCGAGATGAGGTGCACACCATGCCCGACCCCGCCAGCCGCGCGAGCCGGCTCGACCGTGCGATCGCTGACCTTCTGGCCCAGGCCCCCGAGGTCGAGGCCGCGGCCGTCGTCTCCTTCGACGGGCTTCCGATGGCCAGCGCCCTCCCGGCGACCATGGACGAGGACCGCGTCGCGGCGATGAGTGCCGCGCTGCTCAGCCTCGGTGAGCGTGCTGCCGAAGGCCTCGGCCGCGGTGCCCTCAGCCAGGTCTACATCGAAGGCGAGCACGGAACCGTGTTCCTCGTGTCTGCCGACGACGAGGCAGTGCTCGTCGCCGTCGCCGCGAAGGCCGCCAAGGTCGGCATGATGCTCTACGAGGTACGCCGAGCCGCTGCAGTCGTCGCCGAGGTCTTGCGTGCCGAGGCGGTCGAGGCACCGGTCGCGACCGCCTACGGTGTACCGGCTGACCTGCCGGTCGCCGAGACCTACGTCCCCGAGCACGGTTACGCGCCCGCGCAGACCTACGCCGAGCCGGTCGCGGCCGAGGTTGCCGAGCCCGTTGCCAGCTACGCACCGGTCTCGTCCGAGACCACCTGGCCTGCCTACCAGCCGAACGGAACCACCGGTTCCGTCGAACCGACACCCTGGCCCTGACCGCACCGCCGACTTTGCCGATTCACCCCAAGGTCCCTGACCCGCTCCCCGACGTCGTTCCGAGGCTGCCGTGAGACTCGAAGGCTCCATCGACGCCTTCAGCCTGCCGGACATCTTCTCGTTGCTCAGCATGACGAAGAAGACCGGTGGGTTGCATCTGCGCCGTGACAGCGCACATGGCGTCGTCTGGTTCACCACCGGTGCACTCACCGGTGGTGCCTCCGACGTGTCCCGGCAGTCACTCGCGCGCCGCGTGATCGGTGCGGGCCTCGTCGGCGACGAGGAGCTGCAAACGGCGATCGACCGGGCCGTGGCAGACGAGATCGGGGTCGGTCGTGCCCTGCAGCAAGGCGCCTCGATCGATGAAGGTGCGTTGCACGACCTGGCCTCCGAGCACATCGTCGACACAGTCTTCGACTTGCTGCGCTGGCCCGAGGGCGACTTCGCGTTCGTCGTCGACGAGGCCAACCCGGACGACGTCGGGGTCTCCCGCCAAGTTGACGAGGTCGTCACCGAGGCACGGCGCCGGCTCGATGTCTGGGGCGACGTCGCGGCCACCGTGCCGTCCCCGCAGACGACCCTGTCGCTGGCACCCAACCCGGCCGACGACCCTCAGATAAGCCGCGATGAGTGGGCCCTGCTCGCGCTCGTCGACGGGCGCCGCACGGTCGGCGACATCGTCGGCATGTGCGGTCGCGGGGACTTCACCGTCGTGTCAGCGCTCGCCGACCTGGTCGGCCGGGGGCTGCTGCGCGCCGACGACGCCGACGGCCTCGCCGCGGTCACCCGCCGCCACGACCTGCTCGCCAAGGTGGAGCGTGGCACCGCTGCCGTGCCCGAGCAGACCACCGCTCCGGTAGAGCCGGCGCCGGACGTGACCGAGCCCGAGGCACGTCGGCCCGCCAAGGCCCCGACCCAGAGCGACGCCGACGCGGCGACCGACGAACCTGTGGCGAAGCCGCTCGCTTCGGTGCCCGACGGGCCGCGTACGCCGGCACCCCGCACCGAGGTGACTCCCAAGCGACCCGAGCCGTTCCTGCCGAAACGCCAGCCCGAGCATCCGGAAGAGCCGGTCGCGATGCCAGTCGCCGCTGCCGGGGGAGCCGGTGCGGCACCTGCCCCTGCGACCTCCATCGAACGGGACCCAAGCGTGAACAAGAGCCTGCTGCTGCGGCTGATCGCCGGCGTACGGGGGTTGTGACGTGACAACCAGAAACCGTCGCCGTACCACCGGCACCGCGGTGAAGATCGTCGTCACCGGGCCGTTTGCTGCCGGAAAGACCACCCTGATCCGCACGATCAGCGAGATCACGGTCCTGTCGACCGAAAAGGGCATCACCGACGAGACGCGGTCGCGCAAGACCGACACGACAGTCGCGATGGACTTCGGCCGCATCACCATCGACCGCGACCTGGTGCTGTACCTGTTCGGTACGCCGGGTCAGGACCGCTTCGACTTCATGTGGG
>JAVEEE010000344.1 GCA_030840615.1 Frankiaceae bacterium
TTACGAGCCGCCCGGTGCGGCCGATGCCGCGGATCACGGCGGTCCGCGTCGAGCCGGTCCGGTCGTACTCCTCGCGCATGCGGGCGAGGATGAACACCTCGTAGTCCATCGAGAGTCCGAACAAGAACGCGAACACCATCAGTGGCACCCAGAACGTGATCGCGCCCGTCGCGGGGATGCCGAAGACCGCTTCGGACCCGTGGCCCTGCTGCCAGAACCACGTCATCAGGCCGAACGTCGCGGCCATCGAGACGAGGTTGAGCACCAATGCCTTCAGCGGCAGCAGGATCGAGCGGAAGGCGCGGGCGAGCAACAGGAACATGAGGACCGCGATGATCGCGAACATCAACGGGAAGTTGCCGAACACCGCGTGCTGGTAGTCGAGCTCGATGGGGCCTTGCCCGGCGATCCCGATGACACCGGCCTGACCGGAAAGCGCGTCGCGCGCCGCCGAGACAGGTGCGAGCGTGGTGTTGTTCAGCGTCGCCTCTTCGGGCACACCGACGAGGACGGTGGTGTCGCCCCGATGGCTGCTCGCATCGGTGGGCACCGCGACGGCCGCGATGCCCTTCACCTGACGAAGATCGGCCGCGGCCGCCGAGGCCGACCCCGTGCGGGTGAGGACCTCGAGCGGTGTGAGCACGCCGGTCGGTACGCCGCCGGTGCGCAGCACGTCGTACGTCGTCCTCGCCGTGCCTGACTTCGTCAGCGCTTCGGCACTGGTCTGCCCGGTCGTGAGGGAGAACACCGGCGCGATGAGAACGCCGAGCACGGCGAGGGCGACCGCGGCAGCTGCCCAGCGACGACGGACGACGAGGCGGCCCCATCGGGTCCAGGCGCGGGAGGCACGATCGTCGTGCCGGATCCGCGGCCAGTCGATGCGCGGGCCGATCCCGCCGAGCAACGCTGGGAGCAGGGTCAACGTGACCGCCGTGGAGACGAGCGGGATGAGCATGCCCCCGTAGCCGACGCTGCGCAGGCCGGGCACCGGGAGCACGACCAGGGCGACGAGCCCGATCGCGACGGTGCCGCCGGAGAGGAGCACCGCACGGCCGGCGGTGCGCATCGCGATATGGACCGCTTCGGCGTTGTCATGGCCGCGTTGGCGCTCCTCCCGCCAGCGCGTGACGAACAGCAAGGAGTAGTCGATCGCCACGCCGAGTCCGACGAGCGACACGAGGAACTGCACGATGAAGGAGACGGGTGCGATGTAGGTGAGCGCGAGGACGACGAGCAACGTCGAGGTGATCGACACGGCCGCGATAAGCAGCGGGACCAGGGCGAGGATCGACGCGAAGACGAAGGCGAGCACGGCGAGCGCACCGAGTGCGCCGAACAGTGTCTCGGCGAAGACTCCGGATCCCTTGTTGTCGTTGCCACCGGACGCCAGCTCCTGCAGCCCGGTCGCGCCGACGTGGTAACCGGCGGGCAACGCCCTGCCGAGCGGTCCGACGAGCTTCTCGGACGCCGGCTTGTCGTTGAAGCTGCTGAAGACCGGGCCGAAGACCATGGCGAAGGTGGTGCGCCCGTCATGGGTGAGGAACACCGGGTCATGGGTCGATGCGTAGTCGACGATGCGCAGACGTGGGTCCGCCGCCCGCAGCCGCTCGAAGGCGGTCGCGATGTTCTTGCTGTCCGCGCGAACTGTCTCCCACGCCGGCACGGTCACGGTGAGCAGCGACGGCGGGGTCTGCGCGCCGTTGCCGTAGCTGTCCAGGATCTTCGTTGCGGTCTCGTAGCCGGGTTGGCCGGGCAGCGAGAAGTCGAGCTTGAGCCGGTTCGAGAGCTGTCCGGCGCCGGCGCCACCAGCGACCAGCAGGAACAGCCAGACCGCGATGACGGCACGCCGGTGCCGGAGCACGAAGCCCGCAAGGCGGGGCAACATGCCGGTTGTGCCGGCTTCGGCTGCGGGGCTGGCGGTCATGGGTAGGTCTCCTCCGGGTCTCGCGTGGGGGCATTCATACCCGCGTTGAATGATTTACTGACTGAATCGTTTGCTGAGGGTAGTTTTAGCGGATGGGCGACGGCCGGTCAACTCCGAGAGGGCGCCAGTCGCCCTTCGGAGCCGACGGGCCGCCCTTGGGATTCCTGCTGGCCTCGGTCGGTTTCGGGACGGCGTATCGGTTCCGAGAGGTGCTCGCGCCGTCGGGCATGCAGCCACGAGAGTTCGCGGTACTGCGTCAGGTCGCGACCAACGAAGGCATCTCGCAGCAGGCCTGCGGAGCCGCTCTCAAGGTCGCGCCAAGCCAGATGGTCGCCCTCGTCGACGACCTCGAGGGCAAGGGTTTCATCGAGCGGCGGCCCGACGCGACCGATCGCCGGGTGCGCGCACTCCATGTGACCGCCCGCGGGAAGCGCGCTCTCGCGACGGCGTTCGAGGCGGCGATGCAAAACGAGGAGGGCGTGTTCGGGTCGCTGACGAAGGCCGAACGGGCCGAGCTGCGGCGGTTGTTGCAGGCCGTCGCCGTGGCGCTCGACCTCGAGCCGGGGCAGCACCCGGGGATGGGGCAGGACTAGGTGCTTCACGACCAGTACGACGCCCGGCGCGGGCGGAAGTCATCGGTGGGCGCAGCCGCGGCTACACGAGCTCGGCGATGAGCCGCGCGGCGCGCTGGGCCCCGTCGGCCTCGCAGGCTCCGGTGTGACGGACGCGACCGCTACCGGATGTCGAGCAGCACGAGCGGGATCTCCCGCGCGGTCTTCTTCTGGTAGCCGGCGTATCTCGGCTGGTTGGCGACGACCTGCGGCCACAAGCGACTGCGCTCATCAGCAGTGGCCACGTGAGCACGCACGCGCTGCTTGGACCGGCCGTGGACCGCGACCTCGACGTCCGGCTGGGCCTGCAGGTTGAGCAGCCATGCCGGCGGCTTGTCATCCCCGCCGCGAGAGGCGACGACCACGTAGGTCGTGCCTTCCTGTAGGGGCGACGTCAGCATCACGGCGTGGGAACGGCCGGTCTTGCGACCCGTTGTG